>JAWWAN010000396.1:0-4318 GCA_033721675.1 Rhodothermales bacterium
AGAGCAGCGCAGCCCCCGCTTCCTCCCAGCCCCCGCCGTCGCGCGGCGTGAGCACGGTGGTGCGGACGGTGCCGCGCGGAAGCTCGGCGGCCTCCGGAAAGCGCACACGCAGCGGCCCCTCGGCCGGCACGCCGGTATCGATGCGGCGGATGCGCACGTCCAGGCGGTGGGCCTCGGCGGGGAAGCTGCGGGCGAGCGCGGCCTCGGCGGCGGCCTCGACGCGCGCGGCCCGCTCGTCGCCCTCCGGCCCGAAGCCGGCCAGCACGAGCAGCAGCACCAGCGCCTCCAGCGCCGGCCGCCGCACCCTGCCCGGTGTCCGTCGTCCGTCCGTCATGGCCGCTAGCGCTTGAGGTTGTTGGCGATCTGCAGCATGTCTTCGCTCGTCGTGACCATCTTGGAGTTGATCTCGTAGGCGCGCTGCGCCGCGATGAGATCCACCATCTCCTTGACCACGTCCACGTTCGAGGCTTCGAGGTAGCCCTGGCGTACCGTACCCAGGCCGTCGAGGCCCGGCGTGCCGGGCGTGGGCTCGCCGCTGGCATCCGTCTGTGCGTAGAGGTTGCCGCCGAGGGCCTTCAGGCCGGCCGGGTTGGCGAAGCGCGCCAGCTCGACCTGGCCGAGCTCGACGAGGTCCGGCTCACCCTCCAGACGGACGGCCACGATGCCGTCCTGGCTGACGTGCACTTCGACGGCTTCGGGCGGAATTTCGAGGTCGGGTTCGAGGGCGAGGCCGGTCTGGGTGACGACGAGGCCGTCCGGGCCCAGGGCGAACGTGCCGTCGCGGGTGTAGGCGAGGCTGCCGTCGGGGCGGCGCACCTGGAAGAACCCTTCGCCGCTGACGGCGAGGTCGAGCGCGCCGCCGGTCTCGGTGAGGCCGCCCTGCGTGAACTGGCGGACGGTGGCTATGGCGGCGGCGCCGTGGCCGAGCTGGAGCGACGCCGGCGGGGCGGCGGCGGCCTGCTCCTCGCCGCTGGCCTGCACGGTCTGGTAGAGCAGATCCTGGAACACCACCGCCGAGCGCTTGAAGCCCGTCGTGTTGGCGTTGGCGAGGTTGTTGGCGATGTTGTCCACGCCGGTCTGCTGGGTGCTCATCCCGAGGGCGGCGGTGCGAAGGGCTCGAAGCATGGTCGGAAAGGGATGGGGGAAGCGGGAAGGGGAGAAACCGAGAGGAAAGGGGCCTCGGGGCTCATGCCCTGCTACGCCCTGTCTCCCGGCCCCCATTTCCTGATTCCTGGCTGTCAGAATTTGCCGAGGTCGCGGGTGGCGGCGGCCAGCAGCTCGTCGGTGGAGCGGAGCATCTTCTGCTGGGCCTCGAACTGGCGGAAGAACCCGATCATGTCTGCCATCTCGGCCATGGGCTCGACGTTGGAGCCTTCGAGCATGCCCTGGCGCACGCGCGGCGCCTCGGCTTCGACGGCCAGTTCCTCCGGCGCGGCGAAGGCCGCGTCGTCGATGCGGGTGAGCACGGCGGGGTCGCCGAAGGTCACCACGCGCAGGCGCCCGGCGCGGACGCCGCCGGCGCGCACGGTGCCGTCGGCATCGATCTCGACGGGGCCGGGCGGCAGCGTGATCGGCCCGGCCTCGCCCTCTACCAGGTAGCCGGCGGGCGTCCGCAGCGTCCCCTGGTCGTCTCGGGTGAAGCGGCCGGCGCGGCTGAAGCGGACGGCGCCGCTCGCCTCGTCGCGGAGGACGAAGAAGCCCTCGCCTTCGAGCGCGGCGTCGAGCGGGTTGCCGGTGGCGTCGAGCGCGCCCTGGGCGAAGTCCGCCCACTGGGCGGCCACGCGCGTGCTGTGCGGCAGCCCGTCGGCGTCGAGGCGCTCGTCGAGGGCTTCGGTGAAGGTGCGGTCGCGCTTGTAGCCCACCGTGTTGACGTTGGCGAGGTTGTTGGCGACCTGCTCCTGGCGGCGCATCATCTCGCGCATGGAGGCGAGGCTGTTCTGTAGACGCAGCAGCATGGCGGTGTGGTGTAGGTTCGGTCCTTCCAGATACAAAGGATCTGCCAAGTGCCCTGGCGCCCGCAGCGCCCCACCCTGCGACGCACCGGGCTCTGCGCAGGGCAGGTTTTTCCGGCGGCGCCCGGCAGGTCTTGCCGGCGTACCCCGCCCGCTCAGGCGGCGCGGGCGCCCAGCTGCAGGAGCTGGCCGCGCAACGTCAGCAGGGTCTTGCCGACGATCTGGGAGATGCGGGCCTCGGTGAGGCCGAGGATCTGGCCGATCTCGCGCAGCGTCAGGTCTTCGTAGTAGTAGAGCGCCAGGATCTGCTGGGTGCGCTCGGGAAGCTGCCGGATGAGGCCGGCGACGCACTCGTGCATCGAGGCCCGGTCCACCTGCTCGAAGGCGGCGAGCGCATCCTCGTGCGGGACGGTGTCGAGGACGGGCTGCTGATCCTCGGCGTTCTCGTAGAGCGAGAGCGCGAAGCGGCGCTGGGCATCGACGAGCAGACTCCGGTAGGACTCGACCGTGATGCCGAGATAGTCGGCCACGTCCTGGTCGTCCGGCTCGGTGCCGAGCGTCTGGCGGAGCACGTCGAGCGCGTGGCGCGCCTGCCCGAGGAGGCGCCGGCGCTTCTGGGAGAGGACGTCGATGGAGCGAAGATAATCGACGATGGAGCCGCGCACACGCCCGTATGCATACGAGATGAACGGTGTACCGTGGCCGGCCTCGTAGTTGTCGAGCGCCTGCAGGAGCCCCATCAGCCCGGCGCTCTCGAGGTCCTCGTACGCGGCCAGCGGAGAGTCCGGAACGGTCAGCTTACCCAGGAGAGAGCGGACGAGCGGCAGGGCGCCCAGCACCACGGCCTCGCGGTGTGCCGGGGTCGGATCGGCCAGATATCGCTCGACGAGCGGTTGCAGGTCGGTGGCCATGGCGGAAGGTCTTGTTCGTCAGGCGACGGAGTGAAGGAGGGTCAGGAAGCGGCGGCCTCGGCCGTCTCCGCCACCTCGGCGGCGGGCGGCTCGGGCGCAGCAGGCGGTGGCGCGGGGTCGAGCACGTGCCGCATCACGGCGTAGCCGAGCGCGAGCACGACGTAGCAGGCCATGCCGGTGCCGAAGGCGAGCACCATCGTCTCTTCGAGGGCGGACGCTCGCATCAGGTGGCGCACCAGCACGAGAAGGCCGGCGAGGCTGCTCAGATGCACGAAGATGGACCGCATGAGGGCGTGGCGTCAGGATTCGTTCAGGGAGGTCGGTTGCAAGGGGCGTGCCGGAGCCGGGTTCATCCTTCCTCGACGGCCGCGACGCCGCCGGGCAACGGAAGCCCCGCCGGAGACGGGCGACCCGCCCGCAGCACGTGCGCGAGCGCGTGGAACGCCTCGGCGGCGGGGCCGGGCGTCCGGACGGCCGGCGTCTGGGCCGCCACGGACCGGCGCACGTCGGCGGAGAAGGGGACCCACCCCAGGTAGGCGGGCACCCGCCCCAGGTAGGGCTCGGTCACCCGCCCGAACCGCTCTGCCACACTCCGCGCCTCAGCCTCGGTGTCGGCGAAGTTGACGACGGCGGCGAGGGGGTACGCGGGGTCGCTCTGCCAGACGAGCTTCGCCAGGCGGTAAGCGCCGGCCACGGCCGTCGGCTCGCCCACGAGGACGAGCACGCCCAGGTCCGCCCGGTCCAGCGCCCACCGGACGGCTCCCTCGGCGCCGGCCGGCGCGTCGATGAGGACGACGTCGTGCGTGGCGCGGAGGTGGCGCAAGTGGCCGTCGAGGGCGGCGTAGAGGTCGACCTCATGGCCGTCCGCCCGGCCCGCCTCCCGGGCGGCCTGCACGAGGGTGATGCCGGCGGCGGTGCGGTGCGGCACGTCGGCCTCGGCGGCGGTGCGGAGCACGGCGTCGAGGACGCTGGCTTTGGGCGCCTCGTTGAGCAGCACGGCGCAGTCCCCCTGCCCGGCGTCGGCATCGACGAGGGCGGTGCGGCTGCCGGCGGCGGCGAGCGCCTCGGCGAGGTTGACGGCGAGGAGGCTCTTCCCCACCCCGCCCTTCCCGCTGGCGACGGCTACGATGGTCGAACGGCGCTTCATGGCACGCTGAGGGTTGGAATCCGGAGAGAGGGTCACAGACCGAGCGCCTGTTCGGCGAAGGCGGTTGGAGAGAAGACGACGAGGTCGTGGGGCGCGCGCGGACCCGCCGAGGCCAGGTGCACCGGCAGGTCGAGCGTCATGAGCCACTCGGCGAGGCGGCCCCGGCGGGGCGTCTCGTCGAGCCGGGTGAGTGCGACGAGGGCCGGCGGGAGCGGCAGGCGCCCGAGGTAGCGGGCGTCGAAGGCGTCGAGGGCGCGCGTGGCGTCCAGCACGAAGTGCACCTCCATCGGCATCACGCCGGCCAGGAG
>JAWWAN010000397.1:0-4305 GCA_033721675.1 Rhodothermales bacterium
ACGCTCAAGGGGTGGAAGTACGGCTTCGAGAGCCCGTTCAAGGCCGAGGTCTACTTCGTCAACACGCGGCAATTCACGGATCGGAAATGGGGCACGAAGAACCCCGTCATGTTGCGCGACCCCGAGTTCGGGCCGGTGCGGCTCCGCGCCTTCGGCACCTACGCCCTTCGCGTGGGGGACCCCGCCACGTTCGTCCGCGAGATCGTTGGGACGAGCGGGCACTTCCGGGCCGGTGAGATCACGGACCAGCTCCGCAACCTGATCGTCAGCCGTTTCACCGACACCGTCGCCGAGAGCAAGCTGGCCGTGCTGGACATGGCGGCCAACTACGACGAGCTGGGCGCGTTCGTCCGCGAGAAGATCGCGCCGGAGTTCGAGCAGTACGGGCTGGAGCTGACCACGCTGCTGGTGGAGAACATCTCGCTGCCGCCCGCCGTGGAGGAAGCCCTGGACAAGCGGACCAGCATGGGCGTCATCGGAGACCTGGGTGCGTACACCCAGTACCAGGCCGCGCAGGCGATGGAGAAGGCGGCCGAGAACCCCGGCGGGACGGCCGCCGGCGGCATCGGCATGGGCATGGGCTTCGCGATGGCGAACCAGATGGGCCAGGCGATGGCGCAGCAACAGAGTGCGGGCGCCTCCGGCCCTCCTCCCGTCCCCCGGCAGACCGCGTACCACGTGGCCGTCGGCGGCCAGCAGACCGGGCCGTACGATCTGCAGACCCTCCGCGAGCAGGCCCAGCAGGGCCAGCTCACCCGCGATTCGCTCGTCTGGACGCAGGGCATGGACGGCTGGAAGCCCGCCGGCGAGGTCGAAGCGCTGCGCGACCTGTTCGCCTCCGTCCCCCCGCCCCTCCCGCCGCAGGAATGAGGGGCCTGGCCGGCCGCGCCCCGGCCACACGGATCCCTCTCCACCCCCTCCCCATCGCTCCGGCATGGAGACGCAGCAGTTCCCCTGTACCCATTGCGGCGCCGAGCTTCGGTTCGCGCCCGGCACCGACGCGCTCGTCTGCCCGTACTGCGGCACCCGCAACGAGATCGTGGCCGTCGAGGCGCCGATCCGGGAGCTGGACTTCGAAGCGACCGTGCAGCAGCTACGGAGCGGGCTCGAGACCTACGAGATCGCCACGGTCAAGTGCCGGAGCTGCGGCGCCGAGACCACCTTCGACGAGCACGTCACGGCCGACGCGTGTGCTTTCTGCGGGACGCCGCTCGTGGTCGAAAAAGCCTCCACGCGGCTCATCAAGCCGCAGGCGCTCCTCGCCTTCAGGATCGACCGCCCCGAGGCGAAGGAGCGCTTCGCGAAGTGGCTGCGCGGCCTCTGGTTCGCCCCGAACGACCTCAAGCAGTACGCCCGCCGCGACGGCCGCCTCCAGGGCGTCTACATCCCCCACTGGACCTACGACGCCGACACGACGACGCGCTACACGGGCCGGCGCGGAGAATATTATTACGTCACCGAGACGTACACCGCCACGGAAAACGGCAAGCCCGTCACCAGGACGCGGCAGGTGCGCAAGACGCGCTGGTATCCCGCCCGGGGCACCGTCCACAACCAGTTCGACGACGTCCTCGTGGTGGCCAGCAACACCCTTCCCCGCAAGTACCTGATCCAGCTCGAACCGTGGGACCTCGAAGAAGCCGTGGGCTACACGGATGCCTACCTGAGCGGTTTCCGCGCCGAGAGCTATTCGGTCGATCTGGAGACCGGCTTCGGGATCGCGTGCAGCCGGATGGAGCCCGTCATCGACCAGACCATCCGCAGCGACATCGGCGGCGACACCCAGCAGATTCTCAGCAAAGACACGCGGTACTACGACGTCACGTTCAAGCACCTGCTGCTGCCCGTCTGGATCAGCGCCTACCGCTACCGGGATACCGTCTATCGCTTCATGATCAACGCGCGGACGGGTGAGGTGACGGGCGAGCGGCCGTGGAGCTGGATCAAGATCACGCTGGCGGTGCTGCTGGCGGTCATCGTCGTGGCGGTCATCGTGTTCTTCACGCAGCAGTCCGGCTAGTGGAGGGCACCGGCGCCGGCCTCGGCCGTTGAAACGGGCTGATCCCTCCCCGCTTGCTGCCGTAGCACGATGTCTTCCACGCCTCCCGCACCGGAGCGCCGGGCCTGCCGGTGCGGCCACACCCGCGGCCACCCGCTCGTCGCCGGCGAAGCGCGGTACTCGATGATGCGTTTGTTCTTCGGGTTCATGATGGGCGCCAGCGCCGGAGACCCCCGCGCCGTCGTCTTCCGATGCACCCGGTGCGGCGCCGTCGTCGAGGAGACCACAGACCGGGACGTGCTGCGTGCCTACCGCAACTGACCTGCGCCCCGCCCCATGACGGACGACCCGGTCCGGATCCGCCCCGAGCGTTCCGGCGACGAGGAGGCGATCTCCGCCCTGCATACCGACGCCTTCGGCACCGAGGCCGAGGCCCGGCTCGTGGAGCGGCTGCGCGCGGCAGAAGTGCCCCGCATCTCGCTCGTCGCCGTGGACGAGGCCGATGGCCTCGTGGGCCACATCCTGTTCACGCCGGTGACGGTGGCGGCGGAAGGAACGCCGCGTGAGGGTGCGATGGGCCTCGGGCCGATGGCCGTCCGCCCGGCGCTTCAGCGGCAGGGCATCGGGGGGCGCCTGGTCGAGGCCGGGCTCGGGGCGTGCCGGGCGCGCGGCGTGCCGGCCGTCTTCGTGCTCGGGCACCGCGCCTACTACCCCCGCTTTGGCTTCACCGAGGCCGTGCCGCGCGGCCTCCAGTTCGGCGGCGCGCAGTTCGATCCCTACTTCTTCGTCCTCGAGCTGACGCCGGGTGCGCTCGACGGGTGGGCCGGCCGGGTGCGCTACCACCCGGCCTTCGACGCCGCCTGACACGGGCGAATAGAACTTTTCGGCGGCGCCGTCTTTGATACCGCGACCCTTCCCTCATCTCCGCTGCCTGATGCGCTGGCTTCCGCTCTTCTTGCTCCTGCTCACCCTCCCGGCCGCGGCCCAGCCCGTTGACGCCCCCGCCCCCCGCGTGGTGATGAACCTCGCGGCCCACCCGGACGACGAGGACGGCGCGACGATGGCCTACTACCGGTATGCCAAAGACGCCGTCGTCCACAGCGTGATCTTCACGCGCGGCGAGGGCGGCCAGAACGAGATCGGGCCGGAGCTCTACGAAGCCCTCGGCGCCATCCGCACCGACGAGACCGAGCGCGCCGCGCGCCACCTCGGCACGCAGGTCCACTTCCTCAACTTCGAGGACTTCGGCTACTCCAAGACCGCCAGCGAGGCGTTCGAGCGGTGGGGCGGGCGGGATCGCGTCACGGCCCGCCTCGTCTACCTGATCCGCTCGCTCAAGCCGGACGTCCTCTTCACCAACCACGACACCACCACGGTGGGGCCGCGCCGCCAGCACGGCCATCACCAGGCCGTCGGCATCGCCGCCTACGACGCCTTCGCCCTCGCCGCCGACCCCGCCTACCACCCGGAGCAGCTGGACGAGGAGGGCGTCGACCTGTGGCAGCCGAAGCGCCTCTTCCTGCGCCACTTCCTGGCCGAGGCGCGGCACGACGTGAGCGTGCCCGTCGGCGCCGTCTACGCTCCGGAGGGACGGTCTTACGCCGCCCTCGCCGCCGACGCCCTCGGCGAGCACGCCTCGCAGGGGATGGACCAGTTCGCCGAGCGCATCCGCCGGCTGGACGCCACCCACTTCGAACTCATCCGCTCCGCCACGGACGCCCCGCTCGGGCCGGACGACCTCGCGGCGAACCTGCCGCCGCACCCGGCCCCGCCCGTCTCGATCTCCTACCTGATCGACGCGGGCCGCATCGATCCGCTGCCGGACGGCGCCTTCACGGTGTCTACCGCCGTCGCCGTGCCGGGCCAGCCGATACGGCTCGCCTGGGATCGCAGCCGCCTGCCCGCCCTCCCCGTGCGCCTCGCCCTCTCCGGCGCGCTCGATACGACCCTCACCCTGGCGGCCGACGTCCCTGGCGTCGCGGCGCTGCGTCTGCCCGTAGAGGCCGTCCCGACGACCCCCGCGCCCGTCTATCAGTACCGGCGCTTCGCCAGCAACCCGCCCGTGTGGTACGCCGTCTATGGCGCCGAGGACGGCGCGCTGCGGGCCGCCGGCTACCTGGCGCTGGAGGTGGCCCCGCCCCTGCACGTCGAGATCACCGAGCCCGTCGTGCGGCTGCACGCCGGCGCGAACCGGCTGCCCGTGCGCGCGCAGGTCTTCGACCCCGCCGCCACGCACCTGACCCTCGCCGTGGCCGTCTCCCGCGACGCCGACCGTACGGTGATCCACCAGGAGCAGATGCCCGTCG
>JAWWAN010000398.1:0-4256 GCA_033721675.1 Rhodothermales bacterium
ACGCGCGGGAGGTCGTCGTACGGATGCGTCTCGGTCCAGAGCGTGCGCGATTCCGTGCCGGGCATCACGCCCTGCCATTCGGCCCAGCCGCCTTCGGGGCGTACGGGCACGCGCCCGCCAGAGAGGTACAGGATGTGTCCGTCACGGTCGGCGTAGACCGTGTTGAACATCGGCATCTGGAGCCGCCGCTGCGCCGCCTCGAATTCGTCCAGATCGGTGGCGCGGATCATGTCCCAGTACTGCTCGAACAGGCCGGACTGGTCGAGGCCGACGAGGCGGACGGCCAGCGCGCGGTCGCCGCGCCGGGCGAGGACAGGGCCGTGCACGGAGTGCAGCCGGGGCAGCGGCTCACCCCGCAGCGTGCCGTCGGGCTGGCGGATGCGGAGCGTGTCCGGCGTGACCTCGAAGGCGCGCTCCTCCCCGTCGAAGCGGTAGCCGTCGCCGGTCAGTTCGAGTTCGTAGAGATCCACGCCGTCGAACGTGTTGACGGTGTGGGTCCAGCCGAGGTGGTCGTTGAAGGCGATCCCGAGGACGGGCATCCCGACGAGCGACGCGCCGTAGGCATCGACGCCGGGGCCGACGAGGTGCACCTCGTACCACATGAAGAAGTCGGACCACGGCAGGTGCGGGTTGGCCAGCAGGAGCGCGTTTCCACTCGCGCTGCGGGCCGGCGCCACGGCCCACCCGTTGGAGCCCATCTGCTCCGCCCCGCTCCACCGCTCCGCCATCGGCACGGCGCTGCCTCCCACGAACGTCAGGTGGATCACCCGCATCGTGTGCGCCATCACATCCTCCGGCGTGACCGGCAGGACGGCCTCCACGGCGTCGTCGAGGCGGTTCGGGTGGGTCTCGGCGTAGGCGTTCATGCCGGCCACGAAGGCGTCGAGAAGCCCCTTCATCTCCGGCGTCTGCTCCGCGTACCAGCGCGCCGCCGTCTCCGGCACGCCCATCGTGCGGAGGATGCGGTCGTTCTCGGCGCCGTCGGCGCCCCAGTACTCGGCGGCGCGGCCGCGCGCCTGCCCGTAGAGGCGCAAGACGAGGTCGCCGTGGCTGTGCATCTGCGCCCAGCCGAAGGCATGGAAGAGGTCTTCCGCCGTGGCGCCGTAGACGTGCGGCACGCCCCAGGTATCCCACAGGATTTCGGTCTGGGGCGGGGGCGCCTCCTCCGGCGCATCGCACCCGGCAGCGGCGGAGAGGATCAGCGCGAGCAGCGGAACGACGGCGAGGCGGTGCATGGCGGGCCGGAGGTCAGGTTCGAGGTCCCTCAATCTCCGCAGCCGCCGCCAAAGGTACAAGCGGCTCAAGGCACTGCACGCCGCCGGAGGCGCCGCGCCTCGTAAACCAGCTGCTCCGCATCGTCGCGGTGGCGCCGGTGGACGGAGAGCGTCAGGGCCTCCTTGTGCACCCCCGGCATCAGGTCGAGCAGATCCGGCTTCTTGGGGTAGACCAGGATCCGGTCCCGCCGCGGCCGCCGCACGTACCGGATCTCGCGCAGCGCCGCGAGCTCGACCTTGGTGATCTGAGGCTCGTGCTGCGCCAGGCCGCCTGACATCCCGGAGCGCACTTCCAGGACGAGGTACTCCTCCTCCAGGTAGAGCAGACCCCGGTTCTCGGTGAGGCCGAGGTGGGTGTCTGGCAGGCGGAAAGGCACCACCGGCTCGTCGGCGCCCGGGAGCACGTCGTGCAACCGTTCTACCAGCACGGCCGCCTCCGCGCGGTGCGCCACCTCCACGGCGAAGGTGAGCGCATCGGGATGGGTGCCGGGCACGCGCGTGAGCAGGTCGAGGCGCCGGGGATAGAGCAGGAGCTGCGAGCCGCGCACCCGCCGCTTCAACACGGCGGTGCGGATCTCGTCCAGCGGCAGGGCGGCCGTCGTGACCTCAGAGGACCGGCCCAGCACGCCTTTCGTCCGATACTCGAACGTAAGCGCGTCGTCGGTGAGGTGCAGCACGCCCTCGATCCCGAAGACCGCCTTCATAACGTCCGAGATGGCGGCGGTGGTGGTGGCGGGGACGCGGACGGACATGGGGTGGGGAGAGCGAAACGATGGGGGGCGGGCAGGCTGCCTTCGTACGCCCGAGGCCGCAGCGGGATGCGCCAAACCTTTGAGCGGGGTGCTCGTTTAGGGAGGCGGTATGTGATGATAACGAGGCTGTTCACCGCCATGCAACGCCGTCTGGCCCTGGCCGCGCTCGCGCTGGCCCTCCTGCTCCCTGCCCTCCCCGCTGCGGCGCAGGATGCCTACACGTTCCACATCGCCCGCGTCAAGTACGGCGGCGGCGGAGACTGGTACAGCGACAAGGAGTCGCTGCCGGAGCTGCTCCGCTTCGTCCGCGAGAACACGCTCCTCGACGTCGCCCCCAAGGAAGACGTCGTCGAGCTGACGAGCGACAAGCTCTTCACCTACCCGTACCTCTACCTCACCGGCCACGGCAACGTCCACCTCACCGACGCCGAGGCCCGCCGCCTGCGCCGCTACCTCGACGGCGGCGGCTTCCTCCACATCGACGACAACTACGGCCTCGACCAGCATATCCGCCGGGAGATGAAGAAGGTCTTCCCCGAGCAGGACTTCGTCGAGCTGCCCTTCAGCCACCCCGTCTTTCACGCCCACTACGACTTCCCGGGCGGGCTGCCCAAGATCCACGAGCACGACGGCAAGCCCCCGCAGGGCTTCGGCCTCTTCACCGCCGACGGCCGGCTCGCCGTCTTCTACACCTACGAGAGCGACCTGGGCGACGGCTGGGAGCCCGAGGCCGTCCACAACGACCCGCCGGCCAAGCGGCTGGCGGCCCTGCAGATGGGCACCAACATCCTGGTCTACGCGATGACCTCCCCCCTCCCCTGAACCCGCCGGTTTTGCCGAAACACCAAGCCCAGAAACCGGGGCGAGAAAGCAGCCCCCCCAGTTCCCAGTCCCTGGTCCCCAGCCCCACCCTATCATGCGTACCGGACTCGTCGCCCTGCTGATCGTCGTCCTCGCGCTGGCGTGGTTCAACCCCGGCATGGATGCCTTCTCGCTGTTCATCGGGGAACAGAGCGAGCGCCTGGTGCTGCGCGAGACCGGAGACACCGCCCTCGGGCGCGCGCTGGCCGGCCTCGGCGGCGGCCTCGCCGGGGCCTACGTGGACCGCCTCACCGAGCGCGCCAACTACGGCGTCTTCAGCACCTATACGCTCGACTTCGACGCCGGCCGCGAGGGCGACGAGTGGCGCTTCGTCGGCATCGCCGGCCAGTTCATCGAGACCGAACGGCCCGACTTCCTGGAACAGCAACCCGAAACGCCGTAGAACGGGCACGTTATCGGGTCGGCAGGTCATCAGGTCGCAGGTCCCGGAGTCTTCCCGACCTTCCGACCCGATGACCTGAGACCTCCAGACCCGCGACCTTCACCCTACCCAACCCGCCTGAACCCGATGAGTGACCTGCAGACGCACGACCCCGAGGTCTTCGACGCGATCCGCCGCGAGGTGGAGCGGCAGAACGACGGCCTGGAGCTGATCGCCTCCGAGAACTTCGTCTCCCGCGCCGTGCTGGAGGCGATGGGCTCGCCGCTGACGAACAAGTATGCCGAGGGCCTGCCCGGCAAGCGGTACTACGGCGGATGCCAGTTCGTGGACGTCGCCGAAGACCTCGCCCGCGACCGCGCCAAGCAGCTCTTCGGGGCGGACTGGGTGAACGTCCAGCCCCACTCCGGCGCCCAGGCCAACGCCGCCGTCTACCTCACCCTCCTCGACCCCGGCGACACGTTCCTCGGGCTCGACCTCGCCCACGGCGGCCACCTCACCCACGGCAGCCCCGTCAACTTCTCCGGCATCCTCTACCACGCCGAGTACTACGGCGTCGAGCGCGACGGGCCGATGGCCGGGCGGATCGACATGGACAAGGTGCGGGAGAAGGCCCGCGCCGTCCGCCCCAAGATGATCTCCATCGGCGCGAGCGCGTATCCGCGCGACTTCGACTATGCCGCCTTCCGCGCGATCGCCGACGAGGTGGGCGCTTTCCTGTGGATGGACATGGCGCACCCGGCCGGCCTCATCGCCGCCGGCGTCCTCAACGACCCCCTCCCGCACGCCCACGTGGTGACGACGACGACGCACAAAACCCTGCGTGGCCCGCGCGGCGGCATGATCCTCGTCGGAGAGGACTACGAGAACCCCTTCGGCAAGGTCGCGCCGAAGAGCGGGCGCGTGAAGTGCGCCTCGTACCGTCGAATGGCGAACGAGGACCTGGGAAGGCCGGAGGATCGGCCCTCA
>JAWWAN010000399.1:0-4224 GCA_033721675.1 Rhodothermales bacterium
CCATCCTCGGGGCCGTCCGCGAGCAGCTGGCCGCCGAGGGGCGGCGCCTGCGGCTGCTCCACATCATGGAAGAGGCCGTCCGCTACGCCCGCGAGACCGTCCCCGGCCTCCGCCGCATCGGCGTC
Source organism: Rhodothermales bacterium (assembly GCA_033721675.1). GTDB lineage: Bacteria > Bacteroidota > Rhodothermia > Rhodothermales > JAWWAN01 > JAWWAN01. The sequence continues at coordinate 126 of JAWWAN010000399.1, forward strand.
CTCTCCACGCTCGCCGTCTACCGGCTCGGGCTCTACCGCGAGGCGATTGCGCGCGCCGGCCTGGAGGCCGTCAGCCCGGACGAGGACGTGCAGATCGAGCGGGTCAACCGCACGATCTTCGACGAGGAGTGGGGCATCAAGGCCTGCGCCAACCCCGTCACGGAGCGCGCCCGCGGCAACCTGATCGCGGCCACGCGGCACCTCCGCGACAAGGGCGCCGAGGCGGTCTTCCTGGGTTGCACCGAGCTGCCGCTGGCCGTGCCGGAGGACGAGATCGAAGGCGTCCGCATGATCGACCCCACCCGTGCCCTCGCGCGCGCCCTCATCCGCGAGACCTACCCGCACATCCTGGCCGACGCCGACGCCCACGCCCTCGACGACGCGGCCTGAGCCGGCCGGACACCCACGGGGGCAGGGAGGCGGGGCGGCAGAGCGGATACCCCTCCGCTGCCGCCCCGCCTCCCTGCCCCATTTCGTATCTTGCCCCCGTGTTCTCCGCCGGCCTTTCCCACATCCTCATGCGCCGCGCCCTCGTCCCCGTCCTGCTCGTCCTGGCCTTCGCCGCCTGCGATGCCGACGATGAACTGCCGGCGCGGGTCCGCGTCGTCCACGCCGCACCCGGCGCCGGGCCGCTCGATCTGCTGATCGACTTCGAGCCGCTCGCCACGGACCTCGCCTTCGGGGAAGCCTCGCCGTACGTCTCGTGGGAGCCCGGCCTGCGCCTGCTCGCCGCGCTCACGCCAGACGCCGGCGGGCTCGACCTCACCGTCGAGGAAGAAGTGATCTTCGACGAAGACCGGGACTACACCCTCTTCGTCACCGGCTTCGAACGCTCGTCCAACCTCGTGCTGCTCACCGACGACCGCTCGACGATCGCCTTCGGGCGGGCGCGGCTGCGCGTGGTGCACGGCGCCCCCGATGCCGGCCCGCTGGCCGTCCGCGTGGCCCCCGAGGGCGGCGGGGCGGCCGTGCTCAGCGCCGCTGACCTCAACGCGGGCGAGACGACGGCGGACGTCACGGTGGAAGAGGGCAGGTATACGCTTCGGGCCGAGGCCCTCGGCACCGGCCCCTCGCTCGACGCCGACCTCGACGTGGAGGAGCGGCGGCGCTACGTCGCCGTGCTGCTCGACGACGGCGCCCGCCTCACGACGCTGCTCCGCATCGACGACTGACGCCGCCTGCCGCTGCCCCGATGGAGACCCTCCGGGATCGGATCGTTCACTGGCTCGCCCGCCGCGACGAAGGACGGCGCGAGATCGTGCTCGCCACGCTCCTGATCGTCGTGCTCCTCAGCGTGGGCACCTTCGGCTACGCGATTCTCGAAGGCTGGTCTCTGATGGACGGGCTCTACATGACGTTCATCACGCTCACCACGATCGGCTTCGGCGAGGTCCGGGAACTGTCCGATGCCGGGCGTATCTTTACCATCTTGATCGGCATCATCGGCATCGGCACGGTCGCCTTCGTGGCCGGGCGCGCCGTGCAGCTTCTGCTGGCCGGCGAGCGGCTGCGCGAGCGACAGATCATGCGGCGCATACGATCCATGCACGAGCATTACGTCATCTGCGGCTCCGGTCGCATCGGCCGCCGCGTGGCCGAAGACCTCCGGCACACCGGCGCGAACTTCGTCGTCATCGACCGCAGCGAGAACCGGATCGAGGCCCTCCGGGAGCAGGGTATTCCGGCCATCCTGGGCGATGCGGAGGAGGAGGCGACGCTCCGCGAGGCCGGCCTCGAACGCGCCCAGTGGCTCATCATCACCCTCCCGGACGACGCCACCAACATCTTCGTCACGCTCGTCGCCAAAGAGATCAACCCCCGCATCCGCATCCTCAGCCGCACCAGCGACGCCAAGAACCAGAGCAAGCTGCGGCAGGCCGGCGCCGCCAAGGTGGTGGCGCCCTCGGACGTCGGCGCCGACCGGATGGCGCAGGTGATCCTCCGGCCCCACGTGGACGAGTTCATGGAGGAGGTGCTCAAGACGAGCTCGCTGGGGTTGCAGATGGACGAGGTGACCGTCCAGGAGCACTCGCCCCTGGCCGGCCGGACGCTGGCCGAGAGCCACTTCCGCCAGCAGTTCGACGCCATCGTCATCGCCATCGTCAAGCACGCCGGGGGCGCTGACCCCGGCGACGCCCTCGACGGCGACGGGCGCCTCCGGTTCAACCCGAGCCCGAACGACCGCATCGAAGCCGGCGACGTGCTGATCGTGCTGGGCAGCAACGAGATGATCCGCCGCCTCCAGCGCGAGGGCTGCACGGCACCGGCCTGACGTGCTCCGGCACGGGATTCGCTTGCGAAGGCCGCATTCCCGCCCTGGGGCCGCCCGGCGCTCCGCGAGCTGTGAGATTTCCGTCTCCGCCGCGCTCGCATGAAACCCCGGCGGCGCACGCGCGGTCAGAGAGCCATCGAACACGCCATCCCCGGAGCTACTCCGCTGGACATATGAACACCCTCCTCTACCGCCTCGCGGCCGTGCTGCTGCTCGTGGCGCTGGCCGCCCCCGCTGCCGCCCAGGGCTACATCGACCAGACCAAGGTCGAGGAACTGCTCAACCGCCGCGCCGAGAGCCTGGACGACCTCCCCGAGGTCTTCTACGAGTATTACGTCTTCGAGGACCCCGTGGCGATGCCCGGCAACAGCGTCGTGGCCCGCAACACGTTCCTGAAGATCATCGGCAACGGCGACCTCGAGCTGGGCAAGCAGCGCAAGCTGCTCGTCGAGATGATCAACCGCCGCCTGCTCGACACCGTCGGCATCGGCGACACGCTGGTCATCCCCACCGAGTGGGAGCTCGACTTCCGGGCCTACTCGCCGTTCCCCCGCTACTACCTCGGCGGGCGCGACTTCGACAAGGTCTTCATCATGGACAAGACGCTCCAGGCCTTCGCCGCCTACGAGCACGGCAAGCTGATGCGCTGGGGCATCATCAACACCGGAAACCCCGAAGAATCGCCCACCCCGAACGGACGCTACAACTTCAACTGGCGCGAGGAGTACCGCGTCTCCAGCCTGAGCCCGGCCGACGAGCCCTGGGAGATGTACTGGGTGATGAACTTCCACCAGGCGCGCGGCATGCACGTGCACCAGTACGAGATGCCGACGGGCGGCCCCATGAGCCACGGCTGCGTCCGCCTCGTGGACGCCGACGCCCGGTTCGTGTACAACTGGGCGGACACCTGGCAGACGACCGTCAAGGGCGACGGCATCGGGACTTCGCAGGGCCGCATCCTGAAGCAGGGCACGACGGTCCTGGTCGTCGGCACCGAGCCGGAGCTGAGGCCGTACCCGTTCGAGCACCGCAACCGCTATCCGGTACTCAAGCGCGTCGAGCTGCCCAACCACCCGTACGACGTCCCGCCCGGCACCGAGCAGCAGGTCTACTTCGACCGCCTCCGCAGCCAGAAGGACGCCGGCTGACGCCTACGAAGCCTACTCTGCCGCTTCGAGCGAGCGCGGGGGGGGCAGGCCCCCCATCCGGTTTGCCATGCGAGGGAGCCCCGTTCCGGTAGTGGAACGGGGCTCCTTTCTTTATTGCGTATTGACTGCGCAACGTACTTGTCATCCCGGACGTGCTCCGGGTCTCCCCGGCTGGCGCAGGTGCCACTCCGGAAGACCCCGGCTCGGCAGCCGGGATCGCCAGCTCTACCGCTGCTTACTGGACGCCGCTGCTTACTGGACGCCGCGCAGCATCCGGTCGTAGCGCTGCTTACTGGACGCCGCGCAGCATCCGGTCGTAGCGGGGCCGGCCGCGCCGCTCGTCCCACGAGAAGTAGACGTAGACGGCCTTGCCGACGAGGTGGTCGCGCGGGACGAAGCCCCAGACGCGGCTGTCTACCGAGCTGTCCCGGTTGTCGCCGAGGACGAAGTAATAGTCCTGCCCGACAACGTAGTCCGTGGTGCGCCGCCCGCTGATCTCCGGCGTCCCGTCGGGGAGCAGGCGTGCCTCCGGATGGTCTTCGTGGCGGACGATGAGCGCCTGGTACGCCGTCCAGTTGTGGCGGCCGACGGCGAGCGTGTCTCCCCGGCGCGGCACGTAGAGCGGCCCGTAGTCGTCGCGCCCGAAGCCGCTGCCGGCGGGGAAGATGCGGACGGCGAA
>JAWWAN010000400.1:0-4221 GCA_033721675.1 Rhodothermales bacterium
AGGTTGAGGAACTCGTTGGCCGGTACATTCTCGGGCAGCACGAACCCACCGTGCCCCATCAGCATGGCGGGAAACATCAGGCAGTGGAAGACGATGTTGTCCTTGCCGATGAAGTGGACGAGCTGCGTGCCGTCGTCCTGCCAGTAGGTCTTCCAGCGGTCGGGGTCGCCCTGGGCGGCGGCCCACTCGCGGGTGGCGGAGATGTAGCCGATGGGGGCGTCGAACCAGACGTAGATCACCTTGCCCTCGGCGTCCACGCCCGCAGCCGCGGCGGCATCGGCGGGGACGGGCACGCCCCACGGCACGTCGCGCGTGATGGCGCGGTCCCGGAGGCCATCGGCGAACCAGCTCCGGATCTGTCCGAGGACGTTCGGCTTCCAGCCGGGGTGCCGGTCGATGTAGGCTTCGAGCTGCGGCTGGAAGTCGCCGAGGGGGAGGTACCAGTGCGTCGTCTCGCGCAGCACGGGGGTGGCGTCGGTGAGGGCGCTGCGGGGGTCGATGAGCTCTTTGGGGCTGAGCGACGAGCCGCAGTGCTCGCACTGGTCGCCGTAGGCGTCGTCGTAGCCGCAGACGGGGCAGGTGCCGCGCACGAAGCGGTCCGCCAGGAAGAGGCCCGCCTCGGGGTCGTAGAGCTGCTCGTCGGTGCGGAGCGTGAAGACGTTTTTCGCGGCGAGCGTCCGGAAGAAGTCCTGGCTCGTCTCCACATGGACCTCGGAGGTGGTGCGCCCGTAGTGGTCGAAGCTCATCCCGAAGCGGGCGAAGGCGTCCTCGATCATCGGGTGGTACTGCTCGACGATGGCCTGCGGGTCGATGCCCTCGGCCAGCGCCCGCATGACGATGGCGACGCCGTACTCGTCCGACCCGCAGACGTAGACGAGATCGCGGCCACGCAGGCGCTGGTAGCGGCAGTACAGATCCGCCGGCAGGTACGCGCCGGCGAGGTGGCCCAGGTGGACCGGCCCGTTGGCGTAGGGCAGGGCCGAGGTGACGAGGATGCGCTGGGGTTCGGGCTCGGGCATAGACGCAGAGACGAGAAGGATCCGAGGAACGAGGGCGAGCGGAAGAAACTAGCGTACCGGGCGCACGGATGCAGGTTCGCCGGCCTTCACGCCTTTTTCGGCACGCGCCACGCCGCCGCCTGCCCTATCTTTCCTGGCGATCCCGTGAGCAAACGATTCAGGAGAACGGACGATGGATTTCGAGCCCCGCACCGCCCAGGTCCACCGCACGACGAACGAGACGGACGTGCTCGTCCGCCTCACGCTCGACGGCAGCGGGCAGTATGACAACCGTACGGGCGTCGGCTTTCTCGACCATATGCTGGACCTCTTCGCCCGCCACGGCGGCTTCGACCTCGACGTGGCCTGCCAGGGGGATCTCCAGGTGGACGATCACCACAGCGTCGAGGACGTCGGTATCACGCTCGGGCAGGCCGTCGGGGAGGCGCTGGCGGACAAGGCCCACATCGCCCGCTACGGCCACGCCTACGTCCCGATGGACGACGCCCTGGCCCGCGCCGTGCTCGACCTCTCGGGCCGGTTCTACCTGCACTTCGACGCCCCCTTCGCGCGCAGCCGCGTGGGCGACCTCTCGACCGAGCTGGTGCGGCATTTCTGGTATTCGTTCGCGGAACACGTCCGCTGCAACCTCCATATCAGCGTGCTTCACGGCGAGAACGAGCACCACAAGATCGAGGCGATCTTCAAGGCCGTGGCCCGCGCGCTGCGGGCCGCCGCCGCCCGCGACGCCGCCCACGCCGCCATGCCCTCCACGAAAGGAACCCTCTAGCTCGCGCGCATGGTTCTCACGCGTCATACCATCGCCGTCATCGGCGCCGGCAACATCGGGCGGGCGCTCATCGGCGGATTGCTGCGGGGCGGCTACGTCGAGCCCGGGCAGGTGTACGCCACCCGCCGCAACCCGGCGGCCCTCGCCGAGCTGGCCGCCCAGTTCCCCGGCATCCACACGGGCACGGACAACCGCGAGGCGGCCCGCGCCGCGACGGTGCTCGTGCTGGCGACGAAGCCGCAGGTGGCCCCGCACGTCATCGGCGAGATCCGGGACGCCGTCCGGGACGACGTGCTGATCGTGTCCGTCCTGGCCGGCCTCACCACCGACGCGCTCCAGCGGGCGTTCGGGCGCGAGCACCCCGTCGTCCGCACGATGCCCAATACGCCGATGCTGGTGGACGAGGGGGCCACGGCGATTGCCGGCTGCCGGTACACCACGGAGGAGCACCTCGCCATCGCCGAGCGCCTGTTCGAGGCCGTCGGCAAGGTGGAGGAGATCCCCGAGTACCTGATGGACGCCGTGACGGGCCTCTCCGGCAGCGGCCCGGCCTACGTCTACATGTTCATCGAGGCCCTCACCGACGCCGGCGTCAAGCAGGGCCTCCCCCGCCCCATCGCCCACCGGCTGGCGGCGCAGACCGTCTTCGGCGCGGCCAAGCTCGCCATCGAGACCGGCAAGCACCCGGCCATCCTGCGGGACGAGGTGACCACGCCCGGCGGCACCGCCATCGCGGCCATCGCCGAGCTGGAAGCGCACGGCCTCCGCACGATGCTCATCAACGCCGTCGCCACCGCCACCCGCCGCTCCAGGGAGTTGAGCGAGATCGAAGAATAGGGCTTCGGCCGGCGCGTTCGCTGGTCCCCGGAACCCCGAAGTACCGCCATGATTACCCTCATCGACTACGGCATCGGCAACCTGCGCTCGGTCGAGAAGGCCTTCGAGCACGTCGGCGCCCCGGTGATGCGGACGGACCGGCCCGAGGACCTCGCCGCGGCCGAGCGCCTGGTGCTGCCCGGCGTCGGGGCGTTCGGGGCCTGCGCGGCCGAGGTGCGGCGGCGCGGGCTGGTGGAGCCGATCCACGAGGCCGTGGCGCGGGGCGTGCCGCTGCTGGGTGTGTGCGTGGGGATGCAGCTGTTGTTCGAGGAGAGCGAGGAGCAGGGCCGCCATGCGGGGCTGGGCCTGCTGCCGGGCCGCGTCGTCCGGTTCGACGGGCGCGGGGAGGGCACCACGCGCCTCAAGGTGCCCCACATGGGCTGGAACACGGCCGAGCCGCAGCGCCCGTCCCCCCTCCTCGCCGGGCTTCCGGAGGCGGCGCACTTCTATTTCGTCCATTCGTACCACGTCCTTCCCTCACACGAGGCGGACGTGCTGGCGGTCTGCGAGTACGGCGTGCGGTTCCCGGCGATCGTGGGCCGGGATCACGTCTTCGGCGTCCAGTTTCACCCCGAGAAGAGCCAGCACAACGGCCTGCGGATCCTGGAGAACTTCGCGCGATTGTAAGCCGGCCGGCACAACTTTCGCCGGGTTGTGGAATACAAGACGTATCGATCCTTCTCGATCTTTCGCCCGGGCGCACGGCCCTCCCCCCTCGCGCACGCCGCCCGTCCCTGATCCCATGCTCGTCATTCCTGCCATCGACGTCCGCGGCGGCCGGTGCGTCCGGCTCTACCAGGGCTCCTACCAGCGCGAGACCGTCTACTACGACGACCCCGTCAAGATGGCGAAGCTCTGGCGCGTGCAGAACGCCCGCGTGCTCCACCTCGTCGACCTCGACGCCGCGCGGGGCGGCTCGGCCGACCGCGACGACAACCGCGCCGTCATCGGCCGGATCTGCGCCGAGCTGGACATCCCCGTGCAGCTCGGCGGCGGCGTCCGCTCGATGGACGACATCCAGGCCGCGCTCGACCTCGGCGTCTACCGCGTCGTGCTCGGGACGGCCGCCGTGCGGGACCCCGACCTCGTCGAGGCCGCCGTCGAGCGGTTCTCGTGCCGCCGCATCGTCGTCGGCATCGACGCCCGCGACGGCGAGGTGCGCGTCGAGGGGTGGACCGAGGGCAGTGGCGTCGACGCCGTCGCATTCGCGCAGGACATGGAGCGGCGCGGCGTCCGCCGGATCGTCTACACGGACATCAGCCGCGACGGCACGATGGAAGGCCCGAATGTGGACGCCTACCGGACGCTCGGCAAGCACCTCGAAAAGACCCGCATCACCGCCTCCGGCGGCGTCGGCAGCTACCGCGACCTGCTGGCGCTCATGGAGCTGAAGACCTACCGCGTCGATTCGGTGATCGTCGGGCGTGCGCTCTACGAGAATCGCTTCCCCTGCCAGCAATTCTGGTGCTGGCACCGCAAGGACGAGGTGAACCTCGAAGGCTACTCCACCGCCCGCCTCGCCGAAGATTGCTAGTTTCTTGGGTTGGAGGGGAGATC
>JAWWAN010000401.1:0-4220 GCA_033721675.1 Rhodothermales bacterium
GCGCGGCCCGTCGTGGTGGGCCGCGACCACGAACGGCGCCTCGGAGAGAAGCTGTGGCCCCTCGAAGACGGCGGCCCGGCCGTTGCGCAGACGAAAGCGACCGGCGGTTCCTGCTCGTCGTTGCGCGAGGCGGTCCGGGTAGGCGAAGGCGGTCAGCACGCCTGCGGCCTCGGCATCCAGCGGCTCCTGCCCGCCGAAGCGGCGGCGCCAGTGATCCGCCACCTTCAGCACGCGCCGCACCGCGCGCCGGTCCACGTCCTGGCCGAACGCCGACGGCGGCTCGCCCCGCCGCCCCGCACGCACATGGCGCAGCACCTCGAGGCGGAGCCGAAGGTCGGCCTCCGGGGCGCCGTCGCGGCCGCGCAGGACGTCGCGTTCGGTGAGGAGGGCGGCGAGGTCGCAGGCGGTGCCGGCGAGGCCGTAGGGACGCGCCCGCAGGATCATGTGGGCGAGGCGGGGATGCACGGGCAGCGCCGCCATGTGCCGCCCGTGGCGTGTGATGCCGCCGTCCGCGCCGAGCGCCCCGAGGGCGCGCAGGAGGTCGCGCGCCTGCGCATAGGCGGCCGCCGGGGGCGGGTCCAGCCAGCGGAGCCGGCCGGGGTCCGGCGTGCCCCACCGGGCCAGCTCGAGCGCCAGCGGGGCGAGGTCGGCGTGCAGGATCTCGGCCGGGCTGAAAGGATGGAGGTGGTGCTGGGTGTGGCGCGTCCAGAGGCGGTAGCAGGCGCCCGGCCCGAGGCGCCCGGCCCGCCCGCGCCGCTGCTCCGCCGAGGCCGCCGAGACGCGAATGGTCGCGAGGCGCGTCATGCCGCTTCCGGGGTCGAAGCGCGGCACCCGCATCCACCCGCTGTCTACGACGGTGCGGATGCCCTCGATGGTGAGGCTCGTCTCGGCGATGTCGGTGGAGAGGACCACCTTGCGGCGCCCCGGCGGGGCGGGCGCGATGGCGCGGTCCTGCTCGGCCAGCGGAAGGCGGCCGTGTAGCGGGGCCACGTCGGTGCCGGCAGGCACCCCGCCCTCGCGGAGCCGCTCGCCCGCCCGGCGGATCTCGCCCGCGCCGGGCAGGAAGACGAGCACGTCGCCCTCGGTCTCGGCCAGCGCCTGCCGGACGGCCCGCACGGCGACGGCCTCTGGGCGGTCCTCCGGGCGATGGTCCAGGTAGTGGGTCTCGACGGGATGGAGGCGCCCCTCGCTCGCGATGACGGGCGCGCCGCCCAGCAGCCGGGCGACCCGCTCGCCGGCCAGCGTCGCAGACATCACGAGCAGCTTGAGGTCCGGCCGCAGCACGGCCTGTGCTTCGAGGCAGAGCGCCAGCCCGAGGTCGGCGTGCAGGCTCCGCTCGTGGTACTCGTCGAAGACCACGGCGCCCACGCCCGCCAGCGACGCATCCTCCTGGAGCATCCGGGTCAACACGCCCTCGGTGACGACCTCCACCCGCGTGCGGTCCCCGACGCGGGTATCCATGCGGACGCGGTAGCCGACGGTCTGCCCGACGCGCTCGCCCAGCGTGTGCGCCATGCGGCGTGCGGCGGCGCGGGCGGCGAGGCGGCGGGGCTCCAGCATCACGAGGCGCTGCCCGGCCAGCCAGGGTTCCCCCAGCAGCGCCAGCGGCACGCGCGTGGTCTTGCCCGCCCCCGGCGGCGCCTGCAACACCACGCCGGCGTGCGCGCGGAGCGCCGCCCGTAGATCCGGCAGCACGGCGTCGATGGGCAGCGGTTCAGGCTTCATCGGGTCAGGGCAGCGGCGGCGCTTCTGCTCAGAGCACGGGGGCGAGGAGGCGGGTGCCCTGCACGGCCAGCCGGAAGCCGAGCGAGCGCTTGGCCAGGGGCCGGGGCGAGAGCAGCGAGGAGCGGGTGAGGTCGTCTTCGAGCATGGCCGCCACCTCCCCGCAGAAGCCCGCGTCGTTGGCGAGGCACGTGACCTCGAAGTTGAACCGGAACGAGCGGTTGTCCAGGTTCGCGGTGCTCACGGCCGCGTAGTCTTCGTCCACCAAGACCACTTTCTGGTGCATGAACCCGTCCTCGTAGAGATACACCTGCACGCCCGCCTCCTGAATCTCGGAGAGGTACGCGTAGGGCACGTACCGGAAGAGCAGGCTGTCCGACTGGCGCGGCATCAGCACGCGGACGTCGACGCCGCGGAGGGCGGCCAGCTGGAGAGCGCCCAGCACGCGTCCGTCCGGCACGAAGTAGGGCGAGGCGATCCACACGCGCCGCTCCGCGCTCTCGATGGCGTGGGTGAAGAGCAGCCCGCAGGTCTCCAGCGGGTCGGCCGGCCCGGAGGCCAGCACCAGCACCCGCCGGTCCTGCGCGGCCGGGGTCACGTCCCACCGCAGCGCGGGCGTCTCCCTGCGGCCGTAGTACCAGTCTCGCGCGAAGGAGAACTGGAGCCCGAGCACGGCCGGCCCCTCGACGGCCAGGTGGGTATCGCGCCACGGGCTGAGGGCAGGATCCCGGCCGAGGTACTCGTCGCCCACGTTGAGCCCGCCCATGTAGGCCCGCTCGCCGTCGACGACGACGATCTTGCGGTGGTTGCGGAAGTTCAGCCGGAAGCGGCCGAGCCAGCTCCGCCGGCCGCTGAAGCCCGAGACCGCGACGCCCGCCTCCCGGAGGGCACGCAGGTACGACCCGGGGAGGCTGTGGCTCCCCACCTCGTCGTAGAGCAGGAAGACCTGCACGCCCCGCCCGGCGGCGTCGATGAGCCGCTGCTGCAAGGCCCGGCCGAGCGCGTCGTCCCGGATGATGTAAAACTGCACGAGCACGTACGCCTGCGCGGCCTCGATGGCCTCGAAGATGGCGTCGAATGTGGCCCGGCCGTCGACGAGCAGCCGGACGCTGTTGCCGCGCGTGAAGGGCAGTGTGGACAGGTCCCGGAAGCCTTGCAGCTCGCCCCGCGTGCGCAGATCGGGTTCCGCCTCGGGGCGCACGACCCATTCGTCGAGGCGCCCCGCACGGGCCTGCCCGAGGCGCGTCTCGACCTCGGCATCGAAGGCGCGGAGTGCGTGGATGTATTCGTCGAACTTGGCGCGGCCGAAGATCCAGTAGAGCGGCAAGGCCACGAACGGCAGGGCGAGGAGGGCAAGCATCCAGGCCGTCGCGCCCTGCGGCGTCCGCGTCCGCAGCACCGCATCGACTGCGCTGACGGCGCCCAGCGCATAGGCGAGGGGCACGCCGAGGGCGACGATCCATCCCAGCACGTCGGTATCCATGAGCGTCGGGGTGGTTCTCAGGGCTTCACGGGGCGGCACCCCGACTTCGTTCGGCCGGGGCCACCCGCGCCCGAATATACAGCCGTGGAGACCCTCTCCGCTTCTGCGGCGACATGCTCCTTGCTAACGGAACGTGGGGCCGCCTGCCACGTCACCGGGTAGTGCCCCCTCTTTCAGCGTTGGCAGGCGGCGCCCCTTCGCGCCGTGGGCCCTCGAGCTGCAGAATCTTTCTCTTCCTTCACGAAGCTCATCGCGGCCTGGTGCCGCTCGTCCAGCGGGGCGTGCCGCTGGTCCAGGCCCCGCAGGGATTCTCCGCCGCGCGCTGTATCTTTGGGGACGTATGGATTCGGAGAGGGCAGCGACAGACGCTCGCGCTCTCCGAGCCTTCCCCGGAGTCCTCGCCCCGCTGAGCGAGCCACGATGAACGACGCACCACGGAGCGAACCGCGACGGGACGACCGGCGCGCGGCACGGCGACGCCGGATCGAAGGCGTCGTCATCGTCGCATTCTGGAGCACGCTCGCCGCCCTCGACGTCGCACGGCGCGCATCCGACCCGTTCGCAGGGGCGCGGGCCAGCCTCTCTGAAGGCGAGATCCTCTATACGTTCCTGGAATACGGCCTCTGGGTCCTCGCGACGCCGCTGATCTTCTGGCTCACGAGCCGCTTCAGCCTGGAGCGGCGCGACTGGCTGCGCCTGCTGGTGCTGCACGTCGTCGTGGCGGTATCGGTCTCGGCCGCCGCCGACCTCGTCAGCCATGTGTTGTGGAACACGATCGGCGTGGGGCGGCCCCGCGCGGTCTCGCTCGGGGCCGTGCTGGGCGGTTTTCATATCCTCCCCGAGATCCTGCTCTACCTCGTCGTCCTGGCGGCGGGTTTTGCGCGGGCCTACTTCCTGCGCTACCGCGAGCGCGTCGAGGAGGCCGCCCGCCTGCGGGCCGAGGCGGCCGAGCTGCAGGCGCAGCTCGCCGACGCGCGCCTGCACGCGCTCCGCAGCCAGCTCAACCCGCACTTCC
>JAWWAN010000402.1:0-4220 GCA_033721675.1 Rhodothermales bacterium
ACCTTGCCCGGCATGATGGACGAGCCGGGCTGGATGGCCGGCAGCCGGATCTCGGAGAGCCCGCTGGTGGGGCCGCTGGCGAGGTGGCGGATGTCGTTGACGATCTTCAGGAGCGCCACGGCGAGCGTGTTGAGCGCGCCGTGGGCGCTCACATACGCGTCTTTGGCGGCCTGCGCCTCGAAGTGGTTCTCAGCCTCGCGGAAGTCCGCGCCGGCGGCGCCGTTGAGGTGTTCGATGGCGCGGGCGGGGAAGTCCGGGTGCCGGTTGATGCCGGTGCCGGTGGCGGTGCCGCCCAGCGCCAGCTCGCGCAGTTCGGCGCGGGCGTGCTCCAGGCGGCGCAGGGCATGGTCGATCTGGCTCGCGTAGCCGCCGAACTCCTGGCCCAGCCGCACGGGCGTCGCGTCCATCAGGTGCGTCCGCCCGCTCTTGAGGACGTCGTCGAAGGCGTCGGCCTTCTGGCGGAGGGCGTCGCGGAAGCGTTCGAGGGCGGGCACGAGCTCGTCGCGGATGGCGAGCACGGCGGCCACGTGCATCGCCGTCGGGATCACGTCGTTCGAGGACTGGCTCATGTTGACGTGGTCGTTCGGGTGCACGTGCTTGCTGCCGCGCGCGTGCCCGAGCGCCTCGGAGGCGACGTTGGAGAGCACCTCGTTCGTGTTCATGTTCGTCGACGTCCCACTGCCGGTCTGGAAGATGTCGAGGACGAACTGGTCGTCGAGGTCGCCGTCGATGACGCGGGCGGCGGCGTCGATGATGGCGCCGGCTTTCTCGTCGTCGAGCAGGCCGAGGTCGCGGTTGGCTTTGGCGGCGGCCTGTTTGATGAGGCCGAGGGCCTGGATGAAGCGGCGCGGGAAGCGCAGGTCGCTGATGGGGAAGTTGTCCTTCGCGCGCTGGGTCTGGGCGCCGTAGAGCGCGGCGGCGGGGACGGGCACGTCGCCGAGCGAATCTTTCTCGATGCGGTGGTCAGCCATGGGGAGGGTAGAGGCGGCGGGTGATGGGATGGGTGCCGGAAAAATAGCGATAGGGATCGAGAAGGGCTTGCAAAGATGCCGCGCCGCAGGGCCGGGTATGAGCGCGGTTTCGTAAGTTCCGGCGCCCGGGTCGTCCGCTGCCATCCATCTCTTGTGCGCCGCATGGAACTCATTCACACCGTCGAGGCGATGCAGGGGCACGCCGAGGCGGCCCGGTGCAGCGGGCAACGCCTCGCGCTGGTGCCCACGATGGGCGCGCTCCACGCCGGCCACCTCGCCCTGATCGACGAAGCCCTCCGCCGCGCCGACCACGTGACGGTCTCGATCTTCGTCAACCCCACGCAGTTCGGGCCGGGCGAGGACTACGACGCCTACCCGCGCACCCTGGAGGCGGACCTCCGCGCGCTCGAAGACCGGGGTGGCGTCGATGCGGTCTTCGCCCCGTCCGTCGCCGCGATGTACCCGGACGGGCCGGAGGCGCACCGGGCGTGGGTGGAGGTGGAGGGGCTGGATGCGCACCTGTGCGGGCGCTACCGGCCCGGCCACTTCCGGGGCGTCGCCACGGTGGTGGCCAAGCTGTTGCTGGCGTGCCGCCCCCACGTGGCGGTCTTCGGGCGGAAAGACGCGCAGCAGTTCGTCATCCTGCGGCGCCTGGTGCGGGATCTCGGGTTCGGCGTCGAGGTCGTCGGCGCGGAGACCGTGCGGGAGGCCGACGGGCTGGCGCTCTCGTCCCGCAACGCATATCTCACGGAGGCGGAGCGCGCGCAGGCGGGGGTGCTCTCGCAGGCCGTTTCGGCGGTCGCCGCCGCGGTGGAGGAGGGGGAACAGCGGTCTGAGCGTCTTGTTGAAGCCATGCTTACGACGCTGGCCCAGGCACCGCTGGCGCGCGTGCAGTACGCCGAGGTGGTCGATGCCCGCACGCTCCAGCCCGTCGCGCGCATCGCACCCGGGCAGGCGGTGATCGCCGCCGTAGCCGTCTACTTCGGCGCCACGCGCCTGATCGACAACTGCTTCGCCACGGCGCCGCCGGCCCCTCCCGAGAGACCATCGGAGCGATGACCATTACGATGTTCAAGGCGAAGCTGCATCCGCTGCGCGTGACGCAGGCCGAGCTGTATTACGAGGGCTCGATCACGATCGACGAAGAGCTGCTGGAGGCCGCCGGCATCCTCCCCTACGAGAAGGTACAGGTGGTCAACGTCAACAACGGCGCGCGGCTGGAGACGTATACCATCCCCGGCGCCGCCGGCGAGCGCACCGTATGCCTCAACGGCCCCGCCGCCCGCCTCGCCACCGTCGGCGACCGCGTCATCGTCATCGCCTATGCAGACATGACGCCCGCCGAGGCCCGCCGCCACCGCCCGCGCGTGGTGCTCATCGACAAGCACAACGACCCCAAGGAGGTCGTCCACCTCAACGACGGCGAGCACCCCCACGACCTGTCCAAGGAATTCTCGATGGAGCTGTTCACGTCGTAGCCGGCCCGCCCGGATCGCGACGGCACCCCGATGAGGGACCCCGCTCTGGCGGCGTCCCTTTTTTTCGTGCCGGCCGGGGCGTAGTTTGCGGCCCCCGCCGCCGACCCCGCCCGGACGCCATGCCCCTGCGCTTCGCCCTGCTTCTGCTGTTGCTCCCCCTCGCCGTGGCTGCCCAGCCCGCCCCGCTGTTCCCGATCGTCGAGGACGGCCGCTTCGGGTTCATCGACGGCACGGGCCGCGTCGTCGTAGAACCCCGCTTCGAGGGGGCATTGCCGTCGAGCGAGGGACGGGCGGCCGTCCAGCTGGGGGGGCTCTGGGGGTTCA
Organism: Rhodothermales bacterium; assembly: GCA_033721675.1. Lineage (GTDB taxonomy): Bacteria > Bacteroidota > Rhodothermia > Rhodothermales > JAWWAN01 > JAWWAN01. The sequence goes on from JAWWAN010000402.1 coordinate 2,774, forward strand.
TCGATGCCTCCGGCACGCTCGTCGTCGATGCGCTCTTCGACGAGGTCTTCCCCTTCGCCGGAGGTCGCGCGCGCGTCCGCAGCGGCGACCGCTGGGGCTTCATCGACCGCGACGGCGGGCTGGTGGCCGGCCTCATCTATGGGCAGGCGCTCGACTATGCGCAGGGCCGCGCGCCGGTCCGCCGCGTCGCCATCGCGAGGGCCCGCCTGAACCCCGCCTGGGGCTTTCTCGGAGAAGACGGCGACTTCGCCATCGCGCCGGCCTTCGACCAGGCGCTGCCGTTCTCCGAGGGGCTCGCCGCCGTGCGTGTCACGCGCAAGGTGCTGTTCGTCGGGCTCGACAAGCGGTGGGGATTCATCGACACCACCGGCGCGATGGTCGTCGCGCCCGCCTACGGCTCGGCCCGCAGCTTCTCCGAGGGGCTGGCCCTCGTCCGCGACGGCCGCCGCCGCGTCTTCATCGATGCCGCCGGCGACCCCGTGCTGACGGTCTCGTATCCGCAGGTCGGGAGCTTCTCCGAGGGCCTCGCCCGCGTGGCCGACGCCGAGGGCAGCTGGGGCTTCATCGACCGCGAGGGCGCCGTGGCCGTCCCGCTCCGCTACGACGACGCGCGCGACTTCTCCGAGGGGCTCGCGCCCGTCCGCAGCGGCGACCGCTGGGGGTATGTGGACGCTCAGGGGCGCCAGCGCATCCCGCCGCAGTACGACCGCGCCCGGCCCTTCGAGGGCGGCCTGGCCTTCGTCATGCTGGAGGGCCGCCCGGCCTACATCGACCCCACCGGGCGGGTGGTGTGGCGAGGGCAGTGACGAAAAATCGGGGCCGGGCGGGGTACAGGTTCGCGATCCAAGGGAACGCCCATGAACGTCCCCTTGGATCGCGTGCACGGCCTCTATGCCGTGATCCTCGGTGTCCTCATCGGCTGTGACGCCGCCGGCGAAGACGCCGCCTGCCCGCCCCTGGCCGGGCCTCATGAAGCGGCGTACGTCTCGTTTGAGACCGGCACCACCTGGCGCTACGACTACGCCGAGCCGCGTGCATTCCAGGGCAACGCGACCTCGGAGTCTCGCACGGGCGAGCTGACGTGGACGCTCGACCGAGTCTCCTGTGCGTCCGGCGTCACGCAGCTCTCCCTCGTCGAAGTCTTCGACGGCGTGGACCGCGTGGTACGCTTCGATAACACCGTGCTGAGCGAGCAGGACCGCGCATGGACGAAGCCGGTGACGATCCGGCTCGGCGGCGCGCAGCTCACGATCCCCGGCTACACGAACCGCCTGCCTGAACTGCAGTGGAGCTATCCGGCCACCGAGCCGGACACGGTCGTCGTGCGCAGGCTCCACACGGCCGGATTCGGGACGATGGATGAGACCATCGCCTGGCTCGCGCGCAGCGAGGGGCTCGTCTTCTGGTACGACGGCCAGAGCGGACGCGTGACCAACAGCCGATCGCT
>JAWWAN010000403.1:0-4213 GCA_033721675.1 Rhodothermales bacterium
GTCCCCCCACTCATCGGAAGACACAGGGAACGCGGTATAGCCCGGAACGATGTTACAGTCCCCCAACTGCCAGCCGGGCTGCACCGTCCTGTTCCCTAACGAAAGCCCTACGGCGCTTCGTATGGGAAGATGCACAGCCTGCTAAATTTTTCGCAGGTCGCGCCGGAGAACCCCGGGAAATCCGCCTCCAGGCGCAAAATGAGGGCGTAAAGGGCATCTCCTTCTGCCCTGGTCAGGGGGCGAGGCGGTCGCGGCGCCAGGCGTCGCCGCCGTCGGCGCGGCGGTAGCGGAGGCGGTCGTGGAGGCGGCTCGGGCGGCCCTGCCAGAACTCGACGGTGTGGGGGAGGAGGCGGTAGCCGCCCCAGTGCGGCGGGCGCGGCACGGCCTGCCCGTCGAAGCGGGCCGTGACTTCGGCGAGGCGGTCGGTGAGGGCGGCGCGGGTGGCGAGGGGGTGGCTCTGGGGGGAGGCCCAGGCGCCGAGCTGGCTGCCGCGCGGGCGGCTGCGGTGGTAGGCGTCTGACGCCTCCGGCGCGAGCGGCTCGACGCGGCCCTCCACCCGCACCTGGCGTTCGAGCAGGTGCCACCAGAAGACGAGCGCCGCGTGCGGGTTGGCCGCCAGCTCCTCGGCCTTGCGGCTCCGGTAGTTGGTGAAGAACACGAAGGCGTCGTCCTCGACGCCCTTGAGCAGCACGATCCGGGCCGACGGCCGGCCGTCGGGCGTGGCCGTGGCGAGCGTCATGGCGTTGGGCTCGGGCTGCTCGCCGGCCACCGCCTCGCCGAACCAGCGCTCGAACTGCGTGAACGGATCGGCGGCGGCGGCGGCTTCGTCGAGCGCCTGCTGGCGGTAGTCGCGGCGGAGGTCGGCGACGTTGGGAGGCATCGGCAGGGGGGTTACTGCGGCGGGGGGCCGGCGTTCGGCACGGCATCGGCCTCGCGGCCGCCGGCCGCCTCGGCGGGAGGCTCGGAGACACACACCGGCTTGTACGGCATCGCGGGGAAGGTGACCGTGAAGGCCGTGCCGGCGCCTTTCACGCTCTCGACCTCGATCCGCCCGTGCATCCGCTCGACGAGGTGGTGCGTGATGGAGAGCCCCAGGCCGCTGCCGGTATGCGTGCGCGCCAGCCCGGTAGATTCCTGCTTGAACTGCTCGAAGATGTGCGGGAGGAAGTCGGCGGCGATGCCGATGCCCGTATCCGCCACGCGGATCTGGACCTCGGTCTGGAGCGAGCGCAGTACGAGGTGCACCTCGCCGGCGTCGGTGAACTTGATGGCGTTCGAGAGCAGGTTGCTCAGCACCCGGTGGAGGCAGGCGCGGTCCAGCTGGGCGTACGGCTCCGGCGTGGGCGTCTCGACGCGGAAGTTCAGCCCCTTGCGGAGGGCCATCGGCTTGAACAGGCGGGCCGCCGCCAGCAGCTCCTCGGCCACGTTGACCGGCTGCGGGTCCACCTCGATGGCGTTCGCTTCGAGGCGGGCGAGGTCCAGCACGGAGTTGAGCGTCTCCAGCAGGCGCTCGCCGCTCTGCTTGATGATCCCCACGAGCTCGCGCTGCTGCGCGTCGAGCTCTTCGCCGAGCACGGTGGCGAACCCGAGGATGGCCGTCAGCGGCGTCCGGATCTCGTGGCTCATGTTGGCGACGAAGGCGCTCTTGAGGCGGGCCATCTCCTCGGCCGCGTTCTTGGCTTCGAGCAGCTTCTGCTCGAAGCGCTTGCGGTCCGTGATGTCCATGCCGTAGCTGACCACGTAGATCACCGCGTCGTCGTCGTCGAGCACGGGGGTGGCGACGCGGAGCAGGTGGCGCACGCTGCCGTCCGGGGCGGAGAGGGTCTCTTCGAGCTGGCCGATCTCTTTCTTGTGGACGACCTCGCGCACCCAGGCGAGGCGCCGCGCGTAGGGCGCGGGGTCCAGCGACTCGGCCTCGGCGTAATCGACGGGCGTCTTGCCGACGAGCCAGAGGCGCAGGTCTTCGTCGCGCAGCGCCTCGGGGTTCTGGTAGAAGAACCGCCCCTCGGCGTCGTAGACGGCCACCTCGATGGGCAGCTCCTTGAGCGTATTCTCGTAGAACGCCTTCAGCACCGCGATGCCGGCCTCGGCGTGCTTGCGCTCGGTCATGTCCAGCAGCGTCGAGAGCACGCACGCCTGCCCGTCGAAGTCCATCAGCTCGACGGACAGCAGGACGTCGCGGTGGGAGCCGTCCTGGTGGAGGACTTCGGTTTCGAGGCTGTGCACGCCGGCGTCGTCGTGCGAGAGCATGGCGAGGACGCGCGCGCGGTCGTTGGCGCCCTGCCAGAGCCCGACCTCCAGGCCCGTCCGCCCGATGATCTGGTGGCGGTTCTCGAAGCCGAGCAGACGCACGAAGCTGTCGTTGACGTCGAGGAAGCGCCCGTCGGCCAGCCGGCTGATGCCGATGGCCATAGGGGCCGAGCGGAAGACGCGGGCGAACTTTTCCTCGCTCTGGAGCCGCGCCTCGGCCGCGCGCCGCCGCTCGGTGACATCGACGGCGTAGAGCCGCACCCGGTCTGCGCCGGGCACGCGCACGAGGCGCTGCTCGTAGACCACGTCTCCGACGGCCACCTCGCGGGTGAGCCGGTTGCGGCGGTTCGTCAGGAGGGCCGCGACGGCCTTGGCCAGCCCCGCCAGAAACGGATGGTCCGGCCCCTTCGCCACGAGGTCCGGGAAGCGGGCGCGCGTGGCCGCGTTGATGGCCCGGATGCGCCCCCGGGCGTCGAGTTCGATGACCGGGTGTGGGTTCAGCTCGGCCGAGGGGTCGCGGTGGCGCCGCAGCAGCGCGAAGGCCGCCAGCAGGAGGCCGAGGAGGAGCACCACGGCGGCCGTCGCCGGAGACAGCCACGCCAGCGGCACCACGCCTGCGGCGGCGGCGGCCCGGGCCGCGCGGAACGGCCGTCGGCGCCTCTCCCCACCGGGTGGGTCTGCTATGCGATGCTTCGTCACGGTCTCCGGCTCTACTGGTCGCAAGTGCTGTGCGGACGCCTCCCCGCCGGGTTCGTTCCGGAAGTCTAGATACCGCGTTCCGCGCGGCTAACTTAATCATTTGCCGGGGAGGAAGGGAGCCGTATTTTGCGGACCTCGCCGCCCCGCCCTCTTGCCCTCCCTGCCGATGCCCCGCCCAGAGACGCTGCTCGCCCATGCCGGCGGCGGCCCGGATCCGTCTACGGGCGCGCTCGTGGCGCCCCTCCACCTCGCCACCACCTACGAGCGCGCGGAAGACGGGGGCTACCCCCGGGGCTACGTCTACCGCCGCCACGGCAACCCCCCGCGCGATGCCTTCGAGTCGGTGCTGGCGCGGCTCGAAGGCGGGGCCGCCTGCGCCGCCTTCGCCTCCGGGATGGCCGCCGCCGCCGCCGTCCTCCAGACCCTCCGCCCCGGCGACCACCTGCTGCTCTCCGACGACGTCTACCACGGCGTCCGCCACCTCGTCCATACCACGTTCGTACCGTGGGGGCTGGTCTGCACCGAGGCCGACCTGACCGACCCCGCCGCCGTCGAGGCGGCGCTCCGGCCCGAGACGCGGCTCGTGTGGGCCGAGACGCCGTCCAACCCGATGCTCAAGATCGTGGATCTGGCGGCCGTGGCGGAGCGCACGCACGCCGCCGGCGCCCGCCTGATGGTGGACGGCACCTGGGCCACACCGCTGCTGCAACGTCCCTTCGAGCACGGCGCCGACCTCGTGCTCCACGCCGTCACCAAGTACCTCGCCGGCCACTCGGACGTCCTCGGCGGGGCGGTGGTGGCGCGCGAGGACGGAGAAGCGTTCGAGCGCATCCGCGCCGTGCAGACCGAGGCCGGGGCCGTGCTGGATCCCTTCGGGGCGTGGCTGGCGCTCCGGGGCATGCGCTCGCTGGCGCCGCGCCTCCGCTGGCAGTGCGCCACGGCCCGCCGCCTCGCCGCCTTCCTGGATGGGCACCCGCGCGTGGCGCGCGTCCACCACCCGTCGCTGCCCACCCATCCCGGCCATGCCGTCGCCGCGCGGCAGATGGACGACTTCGGGGCAATGCTCTCGTTCGAGCTCGACGGCACGGAAGACGCGGCGATGGCCGTGGCGGCGCGGTGCCGCGTCTTCACGCGGGCCACCAGCCTGGGCGGGGTGGAGAGCCTCGTCGAGCACCGCGCCTCCATCGAGGCGCCGCCCACCCGCACGCCGCGCACGCTCCTGCGCCTCTCCATCGGCCTCGAACACCCCGACGATTTATTGGCA
>JAWWAN010000404.1:0-4182 GCA_033721675.1 Rhodothermales bacterium
CCCGAGGTGCGAGCCGTCGGGGTGTTGCTGCGCACGCCCTGAGGCCGATGCGCAGCGCGAGGCGCCTCCTCCCAAGGTCTGAAAGAACAATTGGCTGCGTGGCGCGTGGTGAAGGGCATCGAGGATTTTTTTGAGGGGGTTGTTCATCATCCCCGACGGGTCCTGTGTATTGAGAGAGGTCATTGAATGGGTGAATCCCTTACCAACCAAGAGAGCCGTTTGCCTTCGGAAGACTCCTTCGTTCAGTGGAGCCACCGGCTCCAGTCGTCTGATCAGCGAGCGTTTTCGGAGTTGTTCCGGGCCATGCATACCACGCTGCTCCGGTACGCCTGGCGCTTCACCGGCGAGCAAGAGGCCGCGCGTGACATCGTGCAGGATGCCTTCCTGAAACTCTGGCAGATCCGTGAGGAGGTCGACCCCTCCCGGTCGCTGAAGGCCCTGCTCTACACGATGGTGCGCAACCTCGCGCTCAACCACGTGCGCGCCGCGCAGTACACGAACGACACGCTCCCGGAATACGACCTGCACGACCGCGCCCCCGGCGCCGACCAGCAGGTCGAGGCAGCAATGCTCGACGAGCGCCTCCGGCGATTCATCCACGAGATGCCCGACCGACGCCGAGAGGCGTTCATGCTCAGCCGCTTCGAAGGGCTGAGCCACGAAGAGATCGCGCAGGTGATGAGCCTGACGCCGCGCACGGTCAATACGCACATCGTGCTGGCGCTCAAGGATCTCCGCGCCCGGCTGGGTGCGCTACAACCCGACACGACCCGATGAACGAATCCCGCCCATACGAGCCGCACCCTGCGCTGCCACTGGAGGTCCTGGAGGCCCTCGCCGGTGAGCCCGCCGAGGAGCAGGCCGCGCTGAAGGATGCATGGGCCGCCGCCGCCGCCTATCGCCGTACTGAACCCAGTGACGAGACGTTCGCACGTCTTGGCGACGAGATCTGGCAGCACCTGGAGTCTGCGATCCAGCCGGAGCCTGCGCCGCAGCCGTTGCGCCTCGTGCGTGCGCCCCTGCGCCTCGTACGCCCGGCTACGCTCCGGTACGCCGCCCTCGCGGCCTGCATCGCGCTGCTCGTGGCCGTCGGCCTCTCGCTGCGTACCAGCACCACGACGCTCACGGCCCCGGCCGGCCAGACCCTCGCCGTCGAGCTGCCGGACGGCTCGGAGGTGCAACTCAACAGCGCCTCGACGCTCACCTACCGCGACGGCTTTGGCGCGGGTTCGCGCACCGTCGCTCTGGAAGGAGAAGCCTATTTCGACGTCGTTACTGCCGAGGCTCCGTTCATCGTAGAGAGTGCCAGCGGCACCGTGACCGTGCTGGGCACCGAGTTCAACGTGCGGGCGCGTGAGGCGGCTACCGTGGTGACCGTGGCCGAGGGCACCGTGCGGGTGGCGCCGCGCCGCGCCGAGACCCAGGCCGTGGTGATCACCGCCGGGCAGACCGCCCGCCTCGCCGCACCGGACGCCGCCCCCGAGCGCCTCGACGATGCCTACGCCGCCTACGCACTCGCCTGGCGCGCGGGCGGCTTCAAGTTCGCCGACGTCGCGCTCGGCGAAGTCATCCGTGAGATCGAGCGCCGCTTCGACGTCCGCATCGCGGTGGAAAACAACGAATTGCTGGACGATCCGGTCGCGCTCCTCAAGGAAAATCCCCTTGATGCCGAAGAGATCCTTCGCGATCTTTGCGAGTACAACGGCTGCGAATATCGCCAGACCCGGAGAGGCTACGCGGTGTACCAGTCAGCCGGCGATTGATCTCCAGCGCGCTCTGCGCTGAAAAAGCCTCGTCCGGGTGAATCTCTTCACCGGGCCGAGGCTTTTTCCTTTTCTATGCCCCCCCGCTTCTGCGTCGTGCTCGCCGGGCTGGTGCTGTTGTGCAGCATCATGGCGGGGGCATGCGCGCGCCCGGCGCAGGCCCAGGCGCCACCGCCGTCGCTGGCCGAGCTGCTCAGCTACCGGCCTCTCGGGGAAGCCCTCGTGGCGTGGCAGAGCGCGACGGGCATCGATCTCTCCTACGACCCCGGGCTGGTGGCGGGGAGGCGTACGCGCGGGATCGAGCCGGCCGCCGAGACGCCCGAGGCGCTGCTGCGCGCCCTCCTCGCCGGATCGGGTCTGGTCTTCTACCGTCTTACGTCCGGCGCCTACGCCATCCGCACCGAGGCCGAGGTGGCGGCGCTGCGGGGCAGCCTCTCCGGATACGTCTTCAACCGCGAGACGGGCCGTCCGCTGCCCGACGCGCACGTCGTGCTCCGCTCCGATGCCGTGCCGAACGCCCGGGGCGCGGCGGCGGATGCCCTCGGGCTCTTTCACTTCGAGGCCCTCACGCCCGGGCGCTACGAGGCGCACGTGACACATGTGGGCTATGCCGGGCGCGTCGTTGCGGTGGTGGTACGCCCCGAGACCCGCACCGAGGTGGTAGTGGAGCTGCGCGTGCGCCCCGGCGTGATCGAGCCCGTCGTCGTGGAGAGCTTCCTCGAACGGCCAGGGGTCGATGCGTCTGACCGGGTGCTGCGGCCCGCCGAGCAGGTGGAAGCTGCCGGGCTGGGCATGAGCGATGCCGTGCGCGGGCTCAACAATCTCATCGGGGTGCGGGTGGGCGATGCGCTCGCCGAGGTACACATCCAGGGCGGCGAGGCGGGCGAGCATCAGTTCCGCCTCGACGGCACGCCCATCTTCGAGCCGGTCCACCTGCGGGGGTTGCTCGGCGCCTTCAACCCGTTCGCCCTCAGCCGCATCACGGCCCACAAGGCCGGCTTTTCGGTCAGCGAGGGTAGCTACCTCGCCGGCGTCATCGAGGCCGAGCACGCCCTCGCCGACACCGACGGCCACCCGTTCGACGTGCAGGTGGATCCGCTCAGCGTCAACGGCCGCATCCAGCTCGAATTCGGCGCGCCGGATGCGGTGCACGGGCAGGCGATGGCGGCGGCCCGGAGCAGCACCTGGACGTGGGGGGTCTACCGTCCCAGCCACATCGAGCGGCTGCTCACCGAGTGGAACACGCCAGACGAGTTTCTCCTGCGCGCCTCGCTGCTGGCCGCGCGCGAAGCCGGGGCCAGCCTCGACTATGATGCACTCGTCCAACAGCTCGACTCCCTCCCGCCTTCCAGGCTCCCGGACCTCGGCTTTCGCGATGTGCACCTCGCCGGGCGCCTGCGCTTGCGCCCCGGTACCAGCCTCTATACGTCGTACTACCGCGGAGACAACCGCCTCGACAGCCGCCGCCTCGCGACGGCCTTCGACACGACGGCGCAGGAGCAGAATCCGGACCGCTACGACTGGTTCAACGAGAACGCACAGGTGCAGGCGCGCACGGTGCTCGGCTCGCGCGCCTTCGTCACGGCTCGGCTGCGGAGCAGCATCTACGACCTCCGCCACGACTACAGCGCCCTCTCCGACTCGTCGGAGTCCGCCTTCACGCTGCCCGGGCAGGGCACCCGCACCGTCAAGATCGACCTCCGGCCCGCCGACGACGGAAACCGCATCCGCGAGACGGCGCTCGAGGCGACGCTCGACGGCGTCCACCGAGGCGGTGCAGTCCAGTTGGGGGCCGAAGCCGTGCGCACGGCCCACCGCTTCAGCATCAACGACGTCTTCACGCGCAGCATCGACCATGACGAGGCCGGGTGGCGAATGGCGCTCTTCGCAGAAGAGGCGCTTCGCCTCGGCCCGGCCACGCTCACCGGCGGCCTGCGCCTGACCTATCTGGGCACCAGCCGGCGGGTCTACGCCGAGCCGCGCCTGGAAGCCCGGTACGAAGGGGGAGGCGTGGCGGCGCGGCTCGCCGGCGGCCTTTATCGTCAGTTCGTCAACCAGTTCGACATCTCCAGCATCAGCCCGAGTGCGCTCTTCCCGTCGGTGCGGTTCTGGATGCCCCTCGACGGCACCATCGCGCCGCCGAAGGCCTATCACCTCGCCGCTGATGCCGCATGGCAGCCCGCCCCGGCCTGGGTGCTCCGCCTCGAATCCTACTATAAACACCAGCCTCATCTGCTGCGGATCGACTATCCGGCCCTCTGGCGGCGCGACTTCGAGCCGGTCCTCGGGGGGCTCCCGATCACGTCGCAGGCGGACTTCCTGGAAGCGAGCCGGGGCCGTGCCTTCGGCGCGGCTGCCGCTGCCGAGCGCGCCACCGGGCCGCTCCGCGCCGCAGCCCGGTACGAGTTCAGCCGGGCCC
>JAWWAN010000405.1:0-4180 GCA_033721675.1 Rhodothermales bacterium
ATGATCATCCCCGGGACGGTCGCGATCGTGCTCTACCCCAACCTCCAGACGCCGGACCTCGTCTTCCCCACGCTCGTCGCGGACCTGATGCCGGTGGGTGTGCGGGGGCTGATCCTGGCGGCGCTCGTGGCGGCCATCACCTCCACGCTGGACTCGATCTTCAACTCGGCCTCGACGCTCGTCACGATGGACTTCGTCAAGGCCCTCCGGCCGGAGGCCTCCGAGCGGACGCTCGTGCGCGTCGGGCGGATCACGACGTTCGTGGTGATGACGCTGGCCGTCCTCTGGGCCCCGCAGATCGTCAACTTCTCGAACCTCTGGAACTACCTCCAGTCCGTGCTCTCCTACATGACGCCGGCGATCGTGGCGCTCTTCCTGGTGGGCATCTTCTGGCCACGCGCGAACCGCCACGGCGCCTTCGCCACGTTCTGCCTCGGCATCGGCGTGGGCATCGTCGGGTTCATCCTGATCGAGATCGCCGGCCTCTTCGAGATCCACTTCCTCTACGCCGCCGGGATACTGTTCGTCGGCAGCATCGTGCTGATGGTCGCCGTGAGCCTGCTCACCGGGCCGCCCCGGCCGGAGAACGTGGAGGGCCTGACGTGGCGGCCGGCGCTCTGGCGCGCAGAGACGGCCGAACTCGAGGGCAAGCCGGCATGGAAGAACTACCGCTACCAGGCCGCCGCCCTCCTCGCCACCACCGCCGCCGTGGTGATCTGGTTCTGGTGAGCACGCCCCCGGCCCCGCGGAGCATCCCCCCGGGAACCCCAGAACCCCGGAACGCTGAAACAGAAAAACGGAGGTCGCCATGCCCGAGACGAAGCAGGCTGCTGCGCGCGCGCCGATCAGAAGACGCGACTTCCTCAGGCTCGGCGCGGCGGGGCTGGCCGCCACGGCGGTGCGGCCGGCGGCGCCCTTCGTCAGGCCCGCGCCGGTGGAGCTCGTCTTCGCCTTCGGCCCGGACGACTCCGGCACCCTCCGCGCCCTCCTCGACGCTTTCAACCGCGAGCACGAAGGCGACATCCGCGTCTCCTGGCGCGTGATGGACCGCCTCTCCGACGCCTACTTCCGCCAGCTCGCCTCCGACTTCGACGCCGGCGCCGCCGACGCCGACGTCATCGGCGCGGACGTGGTCTGGACGGCGCCGTTCGCCCACCGGGGCTGGGCGCTCGACCTCTCGCGCCGCTTCTTCGACGCCTACGACCCGGATGCCCTCCTCGAACCCGCCCTCGACTCGGCCGTCTACCGCTTCCGCGTCTACGGGGTGCCCTGGTACACGGACGCCGGCATGCTCTTCTACCGCCGCGACCTCCTGGAGGCCAGCGGCTTCGGCGGGCCGCCCGCCACGTGGACCGAGCTGGCGCAGATGGCGCGGCGCGTGAGGCAGGATGCCGGCACGCCCCACGGCTTCGTCTTCCAGGGGGCCGAGTACGAGGGCGGCGTGGCGAACGCGCTGGAGGACCTGTGGAGCACCGGCGGGCGCGTGCTGACGGGCAACCTCTCGGTGGCCGGCGCCTTCGGGCAACGCCTCATCGACCCGAACGTCATCACGGTGGACTCCGAGGACGCCGCGCGCGGCCTCGACGTGGCCCACCGGATGGTGGCCGAGGGCATCGCGCCGGCGGCCGTGGCGGGCTTCCGCGAGCTGGAATCCCAGCGCCTCTTCCTCGGCGGCGAGGCGGTCTTCATGCGCAACTGGCCCTACGTCTACGGCGTCCTGGCCGACGCCGCGCAGTCGCCGGTGCGGCCGGAGCAGGTGGGGGTGGCCCCGATCCCCGTCGTGGCGCCGCACGTGGCCGGGGCCAGCTGCCTGGGCGGGTGGAACCTGATGATCAACGCCCGCACGGCCCGCCGCAAGCGCGACGCCGCGTGGCAGCTCATCCGCTACCTGACGGCGCCGGCACAGCAGAAGCAGCGCGCCCTCCGTGGAGGCTTCCTGCCCACCCTGCGCGCCCTCTACGACGACCCCCAGGTGGCCTCGGCCGTGCCCGTGGTGGCCCAGGGACGCACCGCCCTGGAGACGGCGCGCGTCCGGCCCGTCTCGCCGTTCTACATGGAGATGGCGCCCCGCATCGCGCGGGCTTTCAACCGGGTGCTGCGCGGCGAGCTGACGGGCCGCCAGGCCACGGCCGCGCTCCAGCGGGAACTGCAGACGATCCTCCGCCGCAACCGCTGACGAGGTCCGGGCAGGCAGCCCCGAAGCGCTCAGAGCCGGACAAGGTAGCCGGTGCGGGGCGCCAGCTCCCGCACCGGCCGGTAGCCGCTGAAGCCACCGCCGGCGTTCAGGGTCGGCGCCGTGGCATTCGCGCCGTGCAGCAGCTCCATCGCCGCGCCGGCCTGCGCGAGGCCACTCTGCGAGAGCGCCAGCGCGTAGTCCCGGACCGGCTGGTCGCTGAGGTTGACCACCACGACCGCCGCCTCGCCCTCGTACTCGCGCAGGTACGCCAGCACGCCCTCGTGCCCGCTCTCGACGGCCGTGAACGTGCCGCGCCGGAGCAGCGGATGCGCGTTCCGCAGGTTGATCAGCCGCCGGTACAGGTTCAGCAACGAACCCGGCTCGGCGCTCTGGTCGAGGACGTTGACGCCCTCGTAGTCTTCGTTGACGGCCATCCACGGGGTACACTCGGTGAAGTCGGCGTGCAGCCCGGAAGTCCACTGCATCGGCGTGCGGATCAGCGGGTCCGGCTTCGGCCCCACCATCCCGATCTCCTCGCCGTAGTAGAGGAACGGCACGCCGGGGAGGGTCAGCAGGACGGTGGCCGCCGGCGCGGCCTTGGAGAAGTCGCCCCGCAGCTCCGTCATCAGGCGGCTCTGGTCGTGGTTGCGGAGGAACGTGGCGTACTGGAGCGGCGGGAAGGCGGCCTCGGTCTCGGCCATCTGCGCGAGCACGGGCGCCGCCCGGCCCGTCTGCACGGCCTCCAGGATCGCCCCGGCGAGGTCGAACTCGAAGGCGAGGTCGAGCTCCTGGTCGCGGACGTACGGTGCCACGTTCTCGGTCGCATCCCAGACCTCCCCGACGGTCATCACGTCGGGGTCGATCTCTTTGTAGAACGTGTAGTAGTCCTTGAGCCACTGGTGCGTCTGCGGCGTGTTCTCCTGCGCCGGGCCGTCCTCGATGACGTGGCGGATGGCGTCGAGCCGGAAGCCGTCCACGCCCATCTCGTCGAGCCAGAAGCGCGAGATCTCCCGCACGGCCGCGGTCACCTCGGGGTTGGTGAAGTTGAGGTCCGGCATGTGGGGGCCGAAGATGCCGTAGTAATAGACGCCCTCGCGCTGATGCCACACGTTCTGCCCCCACGGCCCGGTCCAGTCGCCGGGCTGCTCGCGGAAGATATACCAGTCGCGCAGGCGGGGGTCGTAGGCGAAGCCGTGGGCGAACCACGGGTGGGCGTCCGAGGTGTGGTTGAAGACGAGATCCAGGATGACCCGGATGCCGCGCGCCTGGGCGGCATCGACGAGCCGGCGGAAGTCGTCCAGCGTGCCGTACTCCCGGTCCACGGTGTAGTAGTCGACGATGTCGTAGCCGTGGTAGCTGGGCGACTCCATCAGGGGCATCAGCCACAGGCCGGTGATGCCGAGGTCGGTGTCGGTGTCGGGGTCGCCGTCGTTGAGGTAGTCGAGCCGGTCGATGAGGCCGGGGATGTCGCCGACGCCGTCGCAGGCGAGGGCGCCGTCCTCGGAATCCTGGAAGGAGCGGAGGAAGACCTGATAGAAGACGGTGTCGTTCCACCACGGCAGGCCGTCGCCGGCATGGGTCTGGGCGCGGGCGGCCGGCACGAGCACGGCAGCGATCAGAAGCAGGGCGAGAATCCGAGGCATCAATCCGGGGTGGGTACGTGGGCAGGGTGGTGTAGGGACTGATTGCAGCGTGATGATCGCAGAATGATGAGTCTTGAAGGATCGCCCACCCGATCCGGGCCGATATTCCTTCTTACTTCTCCAATCCCTGTTCTGCAATCATCAATCCATCAGTCCGCCGGTTGCAGCACGTGGTATGCATAGGGCGCCAGCTCCAGCGTCTCGCCGAGCGCCACGGCATCGCCGCCGAGGGCATCCGCGTAGTCGCCGCGCAGCACCTCGGGCACCGGCAGCGTGACCGCGCGGTCGCGGACGTTGACGACGACGAGGACGCGGTCGCTCCCGTCCGTCCGCTCGAAGACGACGGCGTCCTCGGCATCCG
>JAWWAN010000406.1:0-4166 GCA_033721675.1 Rhodothermales bacterium
CGAGTGGAAGCTGGCGCCGAACGGTAGCCCGTTGGCCCGTGCCGCTCTGGCCCAGCCCGCGACCAGGTCCTTCCCGGGGCCCATCCTCGCGGAGTTCCATGGCTGATGCCGGCTGTCCCACATGTCGAAGTTGTCGTGGTGGTAGGTGCCCGTCACGGTCTTGAGGGCGAGCCACGGCTGGGGGCCGAACGTGGGGGTGGGGCTGTGGACCTCCAGCACGTGCGCCCCCTCCCCCCCCGCCGTCAGCGTCATCTCCAGCTCGCAGGGCGGCTGGGCGGGGAGGTCCAGCGCGTCGCGCATCGCCTGCACGGCCTCCGAGAACCGGAACGAGACGCCGGGGTAGTCGGGCGCGACGCGCGTGAGCATCGCGCGCACCTGCTCGACGTCCGGCCCCATGTCGCGGAAGTCGTGGTTCGTGATGCCGAGCACGACGGGCCGGCCGTCGCGGGCCTCCTCGAACGCCTGCCGCACGTCGCGCTCGGTGACGAGCCGGAACCGGGTGCCCACATTGAGGCACCGCGCGATCCATCGGCGGCAATCGCCGGGCGCCTGGTAGTCGTCGTGCGCGGGGTGGTAGGGCTGCCAGGTGGCCGGCGCGCGCCGCCAGTCTCCGAAGCGCCCGCCCGCGAGGCCGTCCTGCGCCGCGTCGTCCGGCGTGGGCGCCATCGCCTGGTTGGAGAAGTCGAACGGGATGAACTGCTCCAGGAACCAGTGGCTGTCCGGCCGGATGACGTGGAAGCCGGGCCGGTGCGCCGCCGGAAACCAGTGGCGGTCGATGACGCGGCGCGAGAGCACCTGGTGCAGCGTGCCGGACGACGCCCACCAGTGCGTGGCGTTCCGGTGGGCCTCGCTGCGGAAAGCGTGGGGATGGTAGTGAAAGTGGAGCCCGTCCTGCCCGGACCCGGTCTCCCGGATCATGCTCCGGTAGTGGTCGAAGATGTTGTGGTAGCCGAGGTCGCGGCGGCGCGGGTTGACCGCGTAGTCCACGTGGTCCACGCAGAACCAGTTGTAGACCCACCCCTGGCCGTCGGTGTCGCAGGTGCGGGTGCGGAAGTTGGGAGACAGCAGCGTCTCCAGCATGGCATCCACCTGGTCCCACGTGGCCTTGTAGTCCAGCAGGTGGGGGTCGACCACCTTCTGCACGGCCGTCTCCAGGCCGCCCAGGTCCACCGCGCCCGCCTGGAGGCGGCGGAGCAGGTCCACGCTGGGCTCCAGGTCGAGGTGAAATATTTCCTTCAGGCGCCCGAAGGTGGCCTCGACGGACTCGTGGAGCGGCCCTTCGGTATCGATGCAGTGTACGACGTAGACGGTACGGTCCATTATTCCTCACTCCTTTGCGTTCGCACCGATCACGCGCGCCGGTACGCCGGCGACGGTGACGCCCGCCGGCACGTCGCGGAGGACGACGGCGCCGGCCCCGACGACGCTGCCGGCGCCGATGGCGATGCCCTGGATGACGCTCGCCCCGGTGCCGATGTGCGCGCCCTCCCCCACCTGCACCGCCCCGGAGAGCGTCGCGCCCGGCGCGACGTGCACGTGCGCCCCGAGGCGGCAGTCGTGGTCGACGGCGGCGCGCGTGTTGATGATCGCGTTCTCGCCGCACCGGCTTCCGGTCTGCACCACCGCGCCGGCCATCACCTGCACGCCGTCGGCCAGGCACGCGCCGGCGGCGACGACGGCGGCGGGATGCACGGCCGTCTCGAAGCGGTAGCCGCGCGCACGCCAGCGCTCGTAGAGCGCGCGCCGCTTCGCGGTGGATGCCGTGGACCCGAGGCCGTTGACCAGCCGGACCGCGCCGGGGTCGTAGCGGTCGATCACGTCGTCGCCGCCCAGGCGGGCGACGCCGAGTGCTTCCGGGGCGGCCTCGTCGGGATCCGTGAAGCCGAGGACGCGGGCGCCGCGCGCCCGCAGCAAATCCATCAGGACGCGCGCGTGCCCGCCGCCGCCGAGGATGATCAGGGGAAAATCCACGGGTTCAAGAGCCTCCCGGCGCGGGGTCAAACGAGATCCTCCCAGCGAAGGACCTGGTCGGGCGCGACGTCGGCGGCCAGCGTGCGGCCCAGCACGTGCGCCCACTGGTCCGGCGGGATGCCGGTGCCGGGCCGCTTGGCGTCCAGGTCGCCCTCGGTGAGCACGTGGCCCTGCTCCAGGGCGCGGCGGGCGACGAGGCTGCGGCGGAACTGCGCGCGCTTGGCCCTCTCGGCGGCGCTCACCGTCCGCACCGTGCTGCCGAGCGCGTCGGCGACGGCGCGGCCGCCCTCGACGATGGCGCGCAGCTCGGCGGGGTCGGCGGAGATGGCGTGGTCCCAGCCGGGGAGGTCCTTGTCGAGCGTGAAATGTTTCTCGATGACGCAGGCGCCGAGCGCGACGGCCGCCAGCGGGACGGCCGTCCCCAGCGTATGGTCGCTGAAGCCGACGGGCACGCCGAAGGCGCGCCGGAAGGTCTCCAGGTTGCGCAGGTGGATCGCGTCGGGCTCGGGCGGATAGATGGAGACGCAGTGCAGCAGCACGATCTCCTCGTTGCCCTCCGCGCGGATCGCCTCCACCGCCCGCTCGATCTCGGCCAGCGTCGCCATGCCCGTCGAGAGCACGACGGGGCGCTGCTTGCGGGCCACGTACCGCAGGAGCGGCAGGTGGGTGACGTCCATCGAGGCGATCTTGAAGAAGGGGACGTCGAGCGCCTCCAGCAGGTCTGCCTCCTCCGGAGAGAACGGCGTCGAGCAGAACGCGATGCCGCGCTCCTGGCAGTGGGCGTGGGCCGCCTCGTGCTGCTCCGCCGTGAACTGGTACGCCCGCACCATCTCGCGGAGCGACCCGAAGTGCTTCTTGCGGTCCGCGTACGCCGTGTTGCGCGCATACTCCTCTTCCGCAATGAGCGACGTCTCGGACCAGGACTGAAACTTGACCGCCTGCGCCCCGGCGTCGGCGGCCGCGTCGATGAGGCGGTGGCAGAGCGCCATGTCGCCGTTGTGGTTGGAGCCGATCTCCGCGATGACGTAGGGCGGCGCGCCGTCCCCGACTTCTATCGCTCCAAAATGAATCGTTTTCATGGATGCCATGCTAGCTGGAAACTTCTGTTGAGGAAGGCACCGGAGCCCTCCAGCACGGATGCGCCACCCACGTCCACCACACGGGGGCAGGCTCCAGCGCGTTGAGCTGGTGCACGTACCGGGCCAGCCGATCCGGCCGCGCCACGACGCGCTCGCAGAACGCATCGACGTCCTGTGCCGTGGATTCCAGACGCGCCCAGCGCGCCGGCACGCAGCCTTCCGGCCCCGCGCCGAGCACGTGTCGGACGTGCTGCCGGACGAGCCCGGCGTCCCGCGCCACCTGCCGCGCGGTGTAAGGCGGGCATACGCGCACCGTGTTGGCTGCGTGCTGGCGGTAGCCCATCCGGACCGCCGGGTCGAAATCCAGCTGCGCACCCAGCAACCAGGCCCGCGTCGCCAGAAACCAGTCGACGAGCACGACCTCGGCCGGGATCGGCAGGCACCGGCGCAGCAGCGCCGTGCGGTACGCCACGTTGGACAGCCCGAAGACGTTGGTGCGCGGAAGCACCGCGTCCGGGGCCGTTCCCGGAGGCAGCGTGAACGTGATGCCGAGCGGGTCGCCCTGCTGATCGACGAGCTGCATCGCGCACGCGGCGAGGTCGCTCGCTTCCAGGGCCGCCCGCGCACCCGCCACGCGCGACGGGTGCAGCACGTCGTCGCTGTCCACGAGCACCACGGCGTCGTACCGGGCGGCGATCCGTGCGAGGGCGCGCTGGCGGATCTGCGCCGGCGTGTCGCCCGGTTCCCCGCGCACCCAGGTGGCTTCTACCTTCGAACCCATCGCGCGCTCGACGGCGCCGGGCTCCAGCAGATCCACCCCGATCCACAGGTCGAAGCGGCGCTCCGCCTGCGCCTGCACGGACGCATACCACGCCGGCAGGTACGGCTCGGCGCCGGGGTAGACCGTCGTGTAGAGCGCGACGGCGCCCACGCCCTCAGCCATCGTGGGGTGCGGCATCGGCAGCCGGGTCATAGGCGCGAGGTCCGGGGAACAGCCGCTCCACGAGACGCAGATCCTCTTCGGTATCGATGTCGAGCGCGTGCTCCCGGGGCATCACCCAGGCGGTGCGGTCTGGGAGGTGAAAGGTGCGGTGCCGGCGGAGCGCCTCGGCCGTC
>JAWWAN010000407.1:0-4165 GCA_033721675.1 Rhodothermales bacterium
CTTCCGATCTCGCCCCCGCGCCGAACTCGCTGACGATGATCGGCTTGGCGTAGGTCGCCTCCCAGCGCAGCGAATCGGCCTTGGCGGGGAGGCCGTCGTACCAGCCCACGTACTCGTTGACCCCGACGACGTCCAGCACGGCGCCGATGGGGTCGTCGATGAGCTGGGTCCGGGGGTCCGTATAACGCCGTTCGAGGGCGGCGGTGACGAGGCGCGAGGGGTCCAGGCGGCGCGCGGTCTCGGCGAGGTCCGAGAGGAAGCGGTAGCGCGCCTCGGTCACAGGCGTCTCGTTGGCGATGCTCCACAGGATGACGGCGGCGCGGTTGCGGTCCCGCGTGATGAGCTCGGTGAGCTGCTGCCGCGCGGCATCGAGCGTGGCCGCGTTCTCCCAGTCGATGGCCCAGTAGACGGGGATCTCTTCCCACAGCAGGATCCCGAGGCTGTCTGCGACGCGGGGCATGTGCTCGTTGTGCGGATAGTGGGCCAGGCGGGCGAAGTTGCCACCCAGCTCCTGCACCCATCCGAGCAGCACCTCGGCGTCTTCCCGCGCGTAGGCCCGCCCGCCCCGCATCGGCGCTTCCTCGTGGATGGAGATGCCGCGCAAGAAGAGGGGCTCGCCGTTGAGCAGGATCTCGGTGCCCTCCACCGCCACCGTCCGAAACCCGATCGGCTCGGCGATGGCATCGGCCCCGGCCTCGATGTGGACGGCGTAGCGGCGGGGGTGGCCCGGCGCCCAGCGCTCGACGTCGGCGGGCAGCCGGAAAGGGGCCTGGCCGTCGGCGTCCGTCGTGGCGGTGACCTCGGCGCCGAGTTCCGGCAGGCGGATGGTCACGGGCTGCCCGGCGGCGTCCGGACCGTCGAGGCGGACCCACCCGGCGATCTGGTCGGGCGCCTGGGGGTCGAGCTGCACGAGGTAGTCGGCGACGAACGTCTCGGGCACCTCGACGAGGCGGACGTCACGGGTGAGGCCGCCGTAGTTCCACCAGTCGGTCTGCAGAGGCGGCACGGCCTCGGCACGGCGTCGGTTGTCCACCTTGACGACGAGGCTGTTCCCCTCGGCGCGGACGTGGTCCGTGATCTCGAAGGCGAACGGCGTGAAACCGCCCTCGTGCATCCCGAGTGGCTGCCGGTTGAGCCAGGCGCGCGCCTCGTAGTTGGCCCCGCCGAAGTGGATGAAGAGCCGGCGGCCGGGCGGCAGCGCATAGTCGAACTGGCGGCGATACCAGACCGTGCCCTCGTAGAAGAAAAGCTCCGGCTGCTGCGTGTTCCAGTCGCCCGGCACCTCCAGGAGCGGGGCCTCGTCGAACGAATACTCCACGCGGTCGCTCTTGTCAGCCGGCCGGGCGTCGTTGTAATAGCCGTAGGGGGCGAGTTCCTGGTGATAGGTGTAGTAGCCGGCCTCGAAGGGGTCGACGATGGTGCGCCATGCGCCGTTGAGGGGCATCCCGGCTCGCCCCTGCACGTGGGCGATGGGTGCGGCGGGCTGGGCGGCAGCGGGGGCGGCGATCAGCAGGAGCAGGAATGCTCCGGGCAGCATCCGGCGAGGCATGGCGAGGGGAGGCGGGTGGGCGGGGCACGGCTTGACGCGGGGGCTCGGTCTGCCTACACTAGCGCACCGTGCGCTCAATAACAACCCGAACCCGCTCCGTGCACCTGGGCGATCTTTCGGATGATACGGGCCTCTCCGCCCGCCTCGCCGCCGGCAGGCTCAGCGCCGCGGCGGTGGCGCGGCAGACCGCGCTCTTCGCCCGGGTGGCTGCGCACCTCCGTGCGGACGGGCATCCGCCGGGGGCGCCGGCGCACGCCTTCTTCGTGCCGGGGCGCATCGAGGTGCTGGGCAAGCACACGGATTACGCCGGCGGGCGCAGCCTCACGGGGGCCGTCGAGCGCGGGTTCGCGGTCGCGGCGGTCCCCGGCACCGAGCGGGCCGTCCGCCTCGATGCGCTCGATGCGGGCGCGGCGACGTTCGATCTCGACCCGGACCTCCCGCCGCGCCCGGGCCACTGGAGCGACTACGGCCGCACCGTGGCGCGGCGCGTGGCGATGAACTTCCCGGGCGCGCTCCGGGGTGGGCACCTCGCCTTCGCCGGGGATCTGCCGGCGGCAGCGGGGCTCAGCAGCTCCAGCGCCCTCATCGTCGGCGTCTTTCTGGCCCTCGCGGCGATCAACGATCTGGAATCGACATCCCGGTTCCGGGCGCATCTGGCGCCCTGCCTGGCGCGTGCGCATTATCTGGGCTGCGTGGAGAACGGGCAGTCCTTCGGCCCGCTCGCGGGCAGCCGAGGGGTGGGCACCTTCGGGGGGAGCGAAGATCACACGGCGATCCTGTGCTCCGTCCCCGGGGCGCTGCGCTGCTACCGCTACGCGCCGGCGCGGCTGGAGCACACGGTGCCGGTGCCGCCGGGGTACGTCTTTGCCGTGGGCGCCAGTGGCGTCACGGCGCACAAGGCCGGGGCGGCGCGCACCCGGTACAACCGGGCGGCACAGCGCGCGGCGGAGGCGGCCGAAGCGTGGCGGGCGGCCACCGGCCGCACCGACCCGCACCTCGCCGCCGCCGTCGCGTCGCCCGGTTTCACGCCGGAGGCGATGCACCGCGCGCTCGCCGCCGGCGCGGAGGCGGGCGTGCTGCGGGCGCGTTTCGACGCGTTCTATGCGGAGCATGCCGAGATCGTGCCCGCCGCCGTCCGGGCGCTGGCCGACGGAGACCTCGCCGCGTTCGGTGCGCTCGCGGCGCGTTCGCAGGAGGAGGTCGCTGAGCGGGGATTGGGCAACCAGGTCGCGGAGACGAGCCTGCTGGTGCGGGCGGCGCGGGATGCGGGCGCCGTGGCGGCCTCCGCGTTCGGCGCGGGGTTCGGGGGGAGCGTCTGGGCGCTCGTGGAGGAGGCAGGGGCCTCGTCCTTCCTGAGCGCCTGGGAGGAGCGCTACGCCGCCGCCTATCCCCAGCATCCGTCGGCGTTTTTCACGACGCCCGCCGGCCCGCCCGCCTTCAGCCTCGCGGATGCTTCCGGCCCACCCGCGTGAGCATCAGAGGTAGAACACGTGGCGGTGTGCGCGGTCGATCGGGAGGTGGCCCATGTGGTCCAGCACGGCGCAGAGGAGCGCCGTCGCGGACAGGTGGCCCAGGCCGCCGGCGATGCACGCGGTCTCCCCGAAGGCGGAGACGGCGTCGCGGCGTCCTCCCGGCGCGCGCAGCGCGGCCGGCACGGGGTCCCCGGTGTGAGAGCCGAGCGTGGAGACGGTCGAGTGGTCTCCGGTGGCGGCCACCACGAGGTCGGGGTCGGACAGCAACACGCCGGCGGCCCGGTCGATGCGTTCGATGAAGGCGCGCTTGGCGCCCGGGTCGAGGTCGTGGGCGGTGGTGTCGGTTCCCTTGATGTGGAGGAACACGAGGTCGTGCTCATCGAGGGCCTGGTGCGCGGCGCGCACCTTGGCGTCGAGGTCGGTCTCGGCGTCGGCCGTGAAGGCGGGGTCGTGGAGGACGGTGAAGCCGAAGAGGCGCCCGATGCCGAAGAGCGTGCTCTCGCCAGCCACCAGGGCGGCGCGCAGGCCGAGGTGGGCCACGAGGTTGCGGAGGCGGCTGTGGGCGCCGGCGCCCCGCGTGATGATCCCGTTGGCCGGCGGCGCGCCCTCGGCCCGGCGGCGCGCGTTCACCGGATGCGCGTCGAGCACGTCGAAGCTGGCCCGGATGAGGCGGTTGACGGCCTCGGCGGTGCGGGCAGCCTCGGCGGCGTGGGGGCGGCACGGGCGGATCCCCTCGTCCCGCCGCCCCGCGCCGGGGTCGGTGTCGGTGACGGCGGCGGAGAGGGCATCGCCGGTGAGCACGACGGCGATGCGGTGCTGGGTGGCGGCGCGGACGCGCGCCCGGATGCCTTCGCCGAGGTCGAGCCCATCCAGGGCGTCGGCCAGCACCTCGGTGCCGGTGCGGATGCGGCCAGCGCGGCGGTCCAGGATCGCGAAGCCGTCGCCGTTGGGCGTCACGGTGGCGAAGTTGGCGCGCAGCGCGACGTCCCCTTCGGAGAGCGGCAGCCCGACGCCGGCCGCCTCGATCGGCCCCCGCGCCAGGTGCCCGGCGTCGGCGCGGGCGAGGCCCAGGAGCAAGCCCGTTCCGGCCTGCGTGCCCACGGGCACCCACGGGGCCAGCGGAAACATGAGCCCGGTAAGCCCC
>JAWWAN010000408.1:0-4148 GCA_033721675.1 Rhodothermales bacterium
CCGATCCACCGGAGCATCACCGGCGAAGGCGTGCGGCGGACCCTCCGCGAACTCCAGTCGATCCTGCCCGAGCTGACCCTCCACGAGGTCCCCTCCGGCACCGAGGTCTTCGACTGGACCGTGCCCGACGAGTGGAACGTGCGCGACGCCTACGTGATGGACGAGGCGGGCCGCAAGGTGATCGACTTCCAGCAGAACAACCTGCACGTCGTCGCCTACTCCGTCCCCATCGACCGGGTCGTGGAGTGGGACGAGCTGGAGGCCCATCTCCACTCCTTGCCGGACCAGCCGGAGGCGATCCCGTACGTGACGTCCTACTACGAGCGCCGCTGGGGCTTCTGCATGGCGCACGCGGAGCGCACGAAGCTGACGCCGGGCCGCTACCGGGTCGTCATCGACAGCACGCTGGAGCCCGGCTCGCTGACCTACGGCGAGCTGATCCTACCCGGCCGCGAGACGAAGGAGGTTCTGCTCTCCACCTACACGTGCCACCCCGCGCTGGCGAACGACAACCTCTCGGGCGTCGCGGTGACTGCGTTCCTGGCCCGGTGGCTGCGCGAGCAGGCGGACCGCCGCTATACCTACCGCATCCTCTTCATCCCCGAGACCATCGGCGCCGTCGCGTACCTGAGCCGGCACCTCGCCCACCTGAAGGCGCATACCGTGGCCGGCTTCGTGCTCACCTGCGTCGGCGACGACCGCGCCTACTCGTTCGTGCCCTCGCGCCTGGGCGAGACGCTGGCCGATAAAGTCGCGCTGCATGTGCTGGCGCACTACGCGCCCGATTTCGTCCGGTACACGTTCCTGGACCGGGGGAGCGACGAGCGGCAGTACTGCAGCCCGGGCGTCGACCTGCCCGTCGTCTCGATGCCGCGCTCCAAGTACGGCGCGTTCCCCGAGTACCACACGTCGCTGGACGACCTCTCGCTCATCAGCGCGCGCGGGCTGGGCGGCAGCTACGAGCTGCATCGCCGGTGCCTCCAGGCGCTGGAGCACAACTACCGGTACCGGACGACGACGCTCGGGGAGCCCCGCCTCGGGAAGCGCGATCTCATGCCCACGCTGAGCATCAAGGGATCGGTGAACAGCACGCGCGATCTGCTGAACGTACTGGTCTACTGCGACGGCCGGCACGACCTCCTCGACCTCGCCACGGCCACCGCCCTCCCGGTGGGCCGATGCCGCGAACTCATCGACGTGCTGCACGCGCACGGCCTCGTCGAGCGGGTGGGGGATTAGGGCCCGGTTCGCAGGTCGGGTATACGTCTGAGATTCGTTTCAAAATAAGATTCGGGATAACGAGTCGGGTAGCGTCCGGCATTTCTGCGCGTGAGCACGCTGAAAGAACGTAACGGACCTGTTTCCTCGCGCGACCTGCAGGGGCTGTACCAGAGTGGCACACCCCTTGTCGGCTCCGCTTCTCACCGGGCCGTCGCACGCAGCACGTATTCCTGCAGCGGGCCCGGGCACGATAGATCGAAGAGGAGGGACGGTGCAGAGGATTCTGTAACTGACGTGGCGGAGCCCTATCCGGGGCGCACGGAGCCCCGGCCCGCCCCGCAGCAATTCGCTTCTTTTTTTCTGGTAGCGCGGACCCCGCGAGGCTGATGCGAGAGTGGACCAAGACGCTGATCGCACCGGAGACATCCATCCGCGATGCGCTGGCTCAGATCGACCTGGGGGAGGTACAGATCGCCCTCGTGGTCGATGCCGACCGGGTGTTGCAGGGGGTCGTGACCGACGGCGACGTGCGGCGCGGCATTCTGCGCGGCATCGCCCTGGAGGACTCCGTGGAGCGCATTATGAACCGCACGCCCATCACGATCAGCGACCGCGACGACCGCGCGAAGGCCGTCGACCTGATGCGCGAGACCCTCTACCACCAGATCCCCGTCGTGAACGAGGCCGGCCAGGTCGTCGGGCTGGAGGTCATCGGCGACCTGCTGATCCCTCAGCGCCGCACGAACCCGGTGGTGCTCATGGCCGGCGGCCTCGGCACGCGCCTGCAGCCGCTGACCGACGACTGCCCGAAGCCGCTGCTGAAGGTCGGCGACAAGCCGATCCTGGAGACGATCCTGGAGAGCCTGGCCGCCTTCGGCTTCCACCGGTTCTACCTCTCGGTGAACTACCGGGCCGAGATGATCGAGGAGTATTTTGGTAACGGCGACCGGTGGAATGTATCGATCGAGTACCTGCGCGAAGACCGGCGCCTGGGTACGGCCGGCTCGCTGAGCCTGCTCCCCGCGCCGCCGCAGGAGCCGGTGCTGGTGATGAACGGGGACCTGATGACGAAGCTGGATTTCGCGCACCTGATGGAGTACCACCGCAGCCAGCAGGCGCTGGCCACGATGTGCGTCCGCGAGTACGACGTGCAGGTGCCCTACGGGGTCGTGGAGACGCAGGAGCAGTGGATCGTCAGCATCAAGGAGAAGCCCATCCAGCGGTTCTTCGTCAACGCCGGCGTCTACGTGCTGGAGCCCGAGGCCCTGCGCCACCTCCCGCACAACGCGTTCTTCGACATGACCGACCTCTTCGGCCAGCTGACCGCGCAGGAAGGCCGGACCGCCGTGTTCCCGGTCCGAGAGTCGTGGATGGACGTCGGGCAGATGCAGGATTACCTCCGTGCCAACGGCGAGCATTCGGCATGACGGCACCCGCACCGAAAGCCCTGCGTCCTCTGGATTCTGCGCTCCGCATGGACCGGCCCTCGGCCCTCATCTACGGATCGCGCACGCTGGAGGCGAGCCACCGGCTGCTCGCGGAAGGCTATCGCCCCGCCGTGATCCTCCAGGTCGACGCCGAGGTGCCGCGCGCCCTCGTGCCGGAGGGCACGCGCGTCTGGGACTGGGATGCCGTGCACACGGAGCAGGACCAGGCGGCCATCGGGGCGCAGGTCCAGCAGCTGATGACGACGTGGTACCGGCTGGGAGGCGAGGACGTCTCGGTCTGGAACGGCTATTCGCTGGGGGCATGCTACACGGGGCCCCGGTTCGCCAACCGCGTCACGCCGGTCCTGATCAACCTGCTCGTCTTCCAGCGGGTGTGCGAGGCGTTCGGCGTCCGGCACTTCGTGCTGGGGTATGGGACGGGCGCCGAGCCCGGCACGTGGCAGCGGGCCGCATCCCGGAACGGGATGGCGTGCGAGCGCCTCGAATTCGACGCAGAACTTCGGCAGACCGCGAGCGCCGCGCCGGCACCCCGGGTGTCTCGCCGGCGGTGGCTGGGCATCCACCTGGCATCGTGTGTGCAGAGCGCGGTGGGTGCGCTGCGCCGGCACCGCCAGCGGGGCCGCCCCACCGTGCTCATCGCGAGCGACAGCCTCTTGCACCGCATGCCGTGGATCGCGCGCGACCTCCGGGCGAGCCGGGCCGTGGAGGTTGTGGAGGCCCGGCACGTGCTGCCCCGCTTTCAGCGCACCCGCATCCTGCGGGCGGCAGCGGCCTCGGCGGCACCGGCTCTCGCTGACCGCTGGGACGCCCTCGCCGCGCAGCACGGCATGAGCTCCCTCTTCACCTGGGGGGGCGTTTCGTGGTGGCCGCTCGTCGCATCCTGGATGCAGCGCGAGTTCTGCGAGCGGCTGCCGCAGGCCGCCGGCGTGACCGCCCACGCAGAAGCCGTGCTGCGGCGGACGCGCCCGGCGTGCATCCTGACGGAGGCGCAGGTGGGGAATGAGGAGGCGTGCTGGGCCGCCGCCGCGCGCCGGTGCGGCATCCCGGTCGTCGCCCAGCAGAACGAGATCTGGATCCCGGAGCACCCCCCGCACGCCTACTACCCGGCGCCGGTGGCTGACTACGTGCTCACCGGCAGCCCGCTCGCACGGTCCTGGTTTCTCAGGAAAGGATACGAGCCCGCGCAGGTGATCCCCGTCGAGGATCCGCGCATCCGGGGGGCGCGCGAAGCCCGGCGCGTGCGCTCCGGCAAGGGTCTGGCACCCCGGAGGCCCCGGGTGCTGTTCGCCGCTGGGCGCACGGAGCCCTTAGAGTTCAGCGTCTCGGGGATGCACAACCGGCGTGTGCTCAGGGCCGTTCTCGGCGCCGCCCGCGCGCACAGCGACCTCGACTTCTTCGTCAAGCTGCACCCGCGCATGGACCTGGCCGACGGGCCGGGCGCCGCCGAAGACTATCTGCGGGTGATCGCGGAGGCGGACC
>JAWWAN010000409.1:0-4146 GCA_033721675.1 Rhodothermales bacterium
AGGATCCCCACCGCAGCATCGCCGGCGGTGGGGATCCCGGAAGGAGTGGGCGGGGGCGGGTCAGTTGCCGCCGGGAGCGCCGGGGCCGAGGTTGCCCGTCAGCACGTAATCGTTCTGGCGCTGGGCGCCGTGGCAGTTCTGGCAGCCGGCCAGCCGGCCCTCCATCGCCATGCCGTCGGGCGTCGTGTCCAGCGAGCCGTCGGCGGTGTGCTTGGTCCAGAACCAGTCGTTGTGGTCCGGATTGTAGCGGGCCACCTTGTACATCACCGTCACGGCGGCGAGGGTGGAATCTGGCGTATAATTCTCCTTGACGAGGATGGCTCCTTCCGGCATCTGCTGGGCATCGCCCATGAGTGCTTCGTAGGCGACGTCGTTGAGGTAGGTGGCCAGCAGCATTCCGTGCGGCTCCTGGCCGGTGTAATAGGGATCCTTGCCGGGCCAGTGCTGCCACGCGCTGGCGTAGCCGGCATCTTGCAGGTAGCTCCAGACGGCCGCGCCGGTGGTGTCGGGCAGGTCGGCGGTCATCGCGGCGGCGTCCAGGGCTTCGGCGTCGGTGGCGTCTTCCGCTTCGGGTTGCGGCTCGCAGGCCGCCGCCCCGAGCACCAGCATCAGGGCCAGCGTCCACAGGGTGAGGGTTCGCATCGTCTTACCAGGGAAGGTGAGCGGGATGGCACCGGAAGAACACGGGGCGCCGGCGAGGCGGAACAGACCCATGGGGCGAGAAAAGCCCGCGTGCCTCGCTCGATCTTCTCAGTTGCAAAAGAGTAGGCTGGAGTTACGAACAAAGCAATGGATTCAATAGCTTGTAACAATCCCCCTCGGCCCTACCCCGCCGCTCCGCTCTCCCGATGCCCCCCTGGCCGATGCCGGAATCTTCGAACGACTTCCTCACGCTCACCTACGACGACGGCGTCGCCGTCGTCCGCCTCGACCGGCGCGGGGCGGCCGTCAACACGCTCTCGCCCGAAGCCCTCGGGGCTTTCTCCGACGTGCTCGACGCGATCGAGCAGGCGGCGCAGGCCCGCGCGCTCGTCTTCATCAGCGGCAAGCCGGACACGTTCATCGCCGGCGCCGACCTCGAGGCGCTGCGGTCGATGCAGACGCCGGCCGAGGTGCAGGCGCTCGTCGAGCGCGGGCACGCCCTCATCCGCCGCCTGCGCACCCTGCCGATGCCGTCGGTGGCAGCCATCCACGGCGCCGCGATGGGCGGCGGGCTGGAGGTGGCGCTCGCCTGCTCCTACCGGATCGCCACGGACCACAAGGCCACGAAGCTGGCCCTGCCGGAAGTGCAGCTCGGGCTGCTGCCGGCCGGCGGCGGCACGCAGCACCTGCCTCGCCTCATCGGCCTCCAGAGCGCGCTGGATCTGCTGCTGACTGGCAAGAACGTGTACCCGCGCACGGCCCGCCGCCTCGGCCTCGTAGACGCCCTCACGTACCACCACGGCCTCCTCGACGCCGCCGTGCAGGCCGCCCGCCAACTGGCCGACGGCACCCTCACGCCCCGGCGCGACGCGCAGGGGCTGGGCGAGAAGATCGTGGAGAGCAACCCGCTGAGCCGGCGCGTGGTCTACCAGCAGGCCGAGGCGCGCGTACGCAAGAAGACGCGGGGCCACTACCCGGCGCCGTTCAAGATTCTCGGCTGCGTGAAGACCGGCATGGAGCGCGGCCTGGAGGCCGGCCTGGAAGCCGAGGCGGAGGGCTTCGCCGAGTTGGTCTTTACGCCGGAGTCGCGCGCGCTCGTGAGCCTCTTCTTCGCGCAGCGGGCGGCGGGCAGGAACCCGTGGAAGGAGGCCGCCCGGCCCGTCGATACGGTTGGCGTCCTGGGCGCGGGGTTGATGGGCAGCGGCATCGCCGAG
This sequence comes from Rhodothermales bacterium, assembly GCA_033721675.1. Lineage (GTDB taxonomy): Bacteria > Bacteroidota > Rhodothermia > Rhodothermales > JAWWAN01 > JAWWAN01. The sequence continues at coordinate 1,857 of JAWWAN010000409.1, forward strand.
GTCAGCGCCGGGGGCGGGCTCGACGTGGTCGTCAAAGACCGCGACCTCGCCCTCGCCGCCGGCGCCCGGCGTCATCTCTGGGAGGCCACGAAGAAGAAAGTCCGCAAGCGCATCCTCTCGCCGTTCGAGCGGGACCGGCTCGTCGAGCGCGTCGTGCCCACGGCATCGTACGGTGCCCTCGCCACCGCCGGCCTCGTCGTCGAGGCCGTGCCCGAAGATCTCGCCCTCAAGCACCAGGTGCTGCGCGACACGGAGGCCGTCCTTCCGGACGGCGCGGTCTTCGCCTCCAACACGTCGTCCATCCCGATTGCCGACATCGCCGAGGCCGCCGCGCGGCCGGAGGCGGTCGTCGGGATGCACTACTTCTCCCCCGTGGGGCAGATGCCGCTGCTCGAACTCATCCGCACCGAGGCGACGGCGGACTGGGCGCTCGGGACGGCCTTCGAGGTCGGGCGGCGGCAGGGGAAGACGGTCATCGTCGTCGGCGACGGGCCGGGCTTCTACACCACGCGGATCCTGGGCGTCTACATGAACGAGGCGCTGCTGCTGCTCGAAGAAGGCGCCCGCATCGAGACCGTAGACGAGGCCATGCTGGACTTCGGCTTCCCCATGGGTCCGTATGCCCTCTTCGACCTGGTGGGCATCGGGACGGCGGCCAAGATCACCGAGGTGCTCGCGCGCTATCCCGTGCTGGAAGGGCGCCGCGTGAGCCGGAGCGCCGAGAAGCTGGCAGATGCGGGCTACCTCGGGCAGAGCACCGGCAAGGGCTTCTACCGCTACGACGGGACCGAGCGGCAGGGCGTCAACGAATCCGTCTACGCCTTCTTCGGCGGCCCCGCCCGCACCGAGTTCACGGACGAGGCCGTCCAGCAGCGCCTCGCCCTGCTGATGGTCAACGAGGCCATCGCGTGCCTGGAGGAAGGGCTGCTGGAGAACCCCCGCGACGGCGATCTGGGCGCGGTCTTCGGGCTCGGCTTCCCGCCCTTCCGGGGCGGGCCCTTCCGCTACGTAGACCACGAGACGGCGCCCGCCGTGGCGGCCCGTCTCTCCCGCCTTCAGCTCCAGCACGGCGACCGCTTCGCGCCCAACGGGCTCCTGCGCGAGAAGGCCCGCACCGGCGCCCGGTTCTACGAGGGTGAGCAGACGTAGCAGCGCCATCCCTGAGCACCGCGCCGCACGCTCCGCATGAGACGCGCAGAAACTTCCCCCGGTCTTGCAATTTAGCGAAGCATTCCCTATTCCTGATGCAGTGGTCCTTCCGGGCGCAGGTCTCTCTTCCGTCCGGCCTTTCAGAACGCAAAGCGCGTCGCGCGCGGCTCCTCGCGCGGACTTTTCCCCTTCTCTGTAGCGACTTTGCAAAGGTGGCTCACCACCCGCCTCGGCGGCATCATCGCGAGGCTGAACCGTCGAGAATTGACCGATGGGCGCACTGCGGGAATTCCTCGCGTTCAGGCGGCTTCTGATGCCCTACATGCTTCAGGTCCTCTTCTGGGCCGGCATCGGCGGGACGCTCTACGGCGCGTACTGGCTCTTCACGCACGGCAACTGGGCCTGGTGGATGGCGCTCGTCTTCGGGACGCTGCTGACCCGGCTCATCTTCGAGTCGCTGATGGTGCGCTTCCGGACCTACGAGCGGCTCGTCGCCATCAGCGAGCGCCTCGACGCCGTTGAGCCGGCGCCAACCGACGAGTAGATGCGACCCCGAGCGACAGCCCTCGTCCTGATGGCGGCCCTTTTCGCAGGCCCCGCGTTCGCGCAGGACTCGCTGCGGCTCACGGTCATCGTCTCTGGCGCGGAGCCGGGCACGGGGCAGGCGCTCGCGTCCCTGTTCGACTCCGAAGCCTCTTATCTCAAGGCGCCCGCCCGGGAGGCCGCCGTACCCATCGACGCGGCGGGGCGGGCCACGCTCACCTTCGCCGGGTTGAAGGCCGGCACCTACGCCGTCAGCGTGATCTACGACGAAGACGGCGACGGTGCGCTGGACACGGGATTCCTGGGTATCCCGACGGAGCTGGTCGCGATGTCGAACAATGCCCGGGGGCGTTTCGGGCCGCCCGGCTTCGAGAAGACGCGGTTCGCGCTGTACACGAGCACGACCATCGAGATTCGGTTCGGGAAGGCCCGGGAGTGAGGGCCTCTCTCGGCGGCTTCCGCCGCCCTCCTGCTCATCCAAGCCCACTACGGGAGGACACGATGAACGACAGCCAGCGGATCCTGCGCAGCGCCATCCACGGCGCCGGGCTCGTCAACGCCGTCGCCGGGGTGTGCGTGGGGGTGGCGTACGTGCTGC
>JAWWAN010000410.1:0-4121 GCA_033721675.1 Rhodothermales bacterium
GCTCGTATCTGCTCATCGGCTTCTGGTTCACCGAGCGCAAGAACAGCGCGGCCGCCAACAAGGCGTTCATCGTCAACCGGGTGGGCGACTTCGCCTTCCTGCTCGGCATGTTTCTGCTGTTCCGCGAGCTGGGCGGGCTCGACTTCGACACCATCAACACGTTCGCCGCCGGCCTGGAGGCCGGGGCCGCGCCGGGCTGGGTGGCGTGGGTGGTCCTCCTGCTCTTCATCGGCGCGACGGGCAAGAGCGCGCAGATCCCGCTCTTCGTGTGGCTGCCCGACGCCATGGCCGGCCCCACGCCCGTCTCCGCGCTGATCCACGCCGCCACGATGGTCACCTCCGGCCTCTACCTGCTGGCCCGCCTCTCGCCGCTCGTGCTCGCCGTGCCCGCCGTCATGGCGACCGTCGCCATCATCGGCGCGCTCACCGCCATCATGGCCGCCACGATCGCCATCACCCAGAACGACATCAAGCGCGTGCTGGCCTACTCGACCGTCTCGCAGCTCGGCTACATGTTCATGGCCGCCGGCGTGGGCGCGTTCTTTGTGGCGATCTTCCACGTGATGACGCACGCCTTCTTCAAGGCCTGCCTCTTCCTCGGCTCCGGCAGCGTGATCCACTCGATGCACCACGTGGAGCATGAGCTGGAGCATAAGGGCGCGATCCCCGCCCGCCACGGCCCGGACACTCCGCTGGACGCCGAGGCCGAGAAGGGGTCGCTGCGCCACCCGCTGCCCTACGACGGCCCCTTCGACGCGCAGGACATGCGGACGATGGGCGGCCTCAAGAAGTACATGCCGTCCACGCGCCTGACGTACCTCTTCGCCACGCTCGCGATTGCCGGGATTCCGCTCACCGCCGGCTTCTTCTCCAAAGATGAGATCCTGTTCAAGGCGTTCGAGTACGGCTACGACGGCCACCCGTACGCCTGGTTCGTGTGGATCGTGGGCATCATCACGGCGCTGCTGACGGCCTTCTACATGATGCGCTCCTACATGCTCACCTTCGAAGGCGAGGAGCGGTGGCCGCTGGCCGACGAGGTGCACCCGCACGAGAGCCCGTGGACCATTACGACGCCCCTCTGGATCCTCGGGGTGCTGTCGCTCATCGGCGGCTTCGTGGGGCTGCCCGGCGTGATCGCGCACGGCGAGTGGAACTGGATCCACCACTGGCTCGGGGCCGACTACGGCGGGCCGGTGGCCGAGGCCGCCGTCGCCCCGCACGACGCCGGCTTCCTCGCCATCGAGTGGGGCCTGATCGTGCTCGGGTCGGCCATCGCTATCGTCGGCGTCTGGTTCGCGTGGCGGTTCTACGGGCGCCACGGGCTGGAGGGCGACGCGCTGCTGCGCCGCCGCATCGGCCTCTACGGGCTCTGGGAGCGCAAGTACCTGTGGGACGAGTTCTACGACCACACGATCGTGCGCCTCGTCATCGGCGGCTCGGAGCGGGGGCTGGCGCCCTTCGACCAGCGCGTGGTGGACGGCACGGTCAACGGCGTCGCCCGGCTCACGCGTGGGCTGGGGCGCGGGCTGCGCTACCTCCAGACCGGCGTCGTGCAGAGCTACGCGCTCGCCATCGTCCTCGGCGTGGTGGTGGTGGTCGCACTCCTTCTGTTCGGATAACAGAACGGGGATTCTGGGCGGGGGCGCGGCGCGCCGCGTCCCTACCGGCAACGTGATGAAACGGCATCGATGATTCCTTATCTGACTTCGATCATCATCTTCCTGCCCCTGCTCGGGGCGGCGGCGGTGCTGCTGATGCGCGGCGACGACGGCGTGCGCTACACCGCGCTCCTGACGACGACGGCGACGTTCCTGCTCTCGCTGCTGCTGTGGGCCGGCTTCGACGCGGCCGCGCCGGCCAACGTCCCGCAGATGGCGGACGTCTCGGGGCCGATCCTCGGGCCGGGCTTCGACATCACGTATTTCGTCGGCATCGACGGGCTGAACCTCCTCCTGATCCTGCTCACGACGCTCCTCGGCCCCATCGTGGTGCTGTCGTCGTGGACGTACATCGGCAAGCAGGTCAAAGGCTATTACGCGCTGATCCTCGTCCTGCAGACCGGCGTGACGGGCGTCTTCGCGGCCTTCGACCTCTTCCTGTTCTACATCTTCTTCGAGATCACCCTGATCCCGATGTACTTCATCATCGGCATCTGGGGCGGCGAGAACCGCATCTACGCGGCGGTCAAGTTCGTGCTCTACACGCTCGTCGGGTCCCTCCTGATGCTCGTGGCGCTGCTCTACATGGGCTACGTCGCCGGCGATGCCGTCAACGGCGGCGTCTTCACCACCAACTACTTCAAGCTGCTGGCCTTCAACGTCCCGCTCGGGATGCAGACCTGGCTGTTCTTCCTCTTCGCGCTCGCCTTCGCCATCAAGGTGCCGCTGTTCCCGCTGCACACGTGGCTGCCGGACGCCCACGTGCAGGCCCCGACGGGCGGCTCGGTGATCCTGGCGGGCGTGCTGCTGAAGATGGGCACGTTCGGGCTGGTCAAGTTCTGCCTCCCGTTCTTCCCGTCCGCGGCCGTCGAGTACGCGATGTTCTTCGCCGTGCTCGCCGTCATCGGCATCGTCTACGGGGCGATGGTGTCTCGGGCGCAGCCGGACGCCAAGAAGCTGGTCGCCTACTCGTCGGTGAGCCACCTCGGCTTCGTCGTCCTCGGCCTCTTCGCCTTCACCATGGAGGCGATGCAGGGGGCGATGATCCAGATGATCAACCACGGCATCTCGACGGGCGCGCTCTTCCTGCTCGTCGGCATGCTCTACGAGCGCCGGCACACGCGGCTGATGGCGGACTTCGGCGGGATCGCCAAGGTGGTGCCGGTGCTGACCTTCTTCATGGTCTTCACCGCCCTCGCCTCGGCCGGCCTGCCCGGCCTGAACGGGTTCGTGGGCGAGTTTCTGATTCTCGTGGGCAGCTTCTCCAGCACCGTCGTCGGGGCGCCGCTGCTGATCGCCTTCGCCACGACGGGCGTCATCCTGGCCGCCGTCTATCTACTGTGGATGCTCTACCGGACGTTCTTCGGGCCGATCACGGACGAGGCGAACCGCACGATGCGGGATCTGAACGCGCGCGAGGTGGGGCTGCTGCTGCCGCTGGGGGCGCTGATGCTCATCATGGGGTTCTTCCCGCAGCCCTTCCTGAAGACCTTCGAGCCGTCCACCGAATTCCTGCTCGGCGTCATCGAGGAGAAGCGCCTGGCGGCGGAAGGCGCCGCGCCCACGGCCCCGCCCGCCGCCGAAGTCCGGCACGACGGCGAGCGGTTCCGCCTCGCCGACGACTAGCGCCCGCCGCTCCGCCTGCTCACCCACCCGACCCGGTCGCAGCATGAGACGCTCTGCCCTTCTTCTCGCCCCGTCGTTGGCTCGCCGCGTCGCGGCGGTGCTCCCGCTGGTGGTCCTCCTCGCGCTGGCGGCGCTGGCCGTGCCGGCCCGCGCGCAGGACGCCCCCACCCCGGCCGTGGCGGCGCAAGAGCAGGTGCTGCCCGACCAGGAGGCCACCGGCGAGGCGCTCGAATCAGAAGTGGGGCACGAGGCCGCGGTGCCGCCGCTCTGGCTGGTGCTGCCCTTCGCGATCCTGCTGCTGATGATCGCCACCGGGCCGCTGTTCTACGCGCACCACTGGCATCACCACTACCCGAAGTATGCCGTCGGGCTCGGGGCGTTCGTGACGCTCTACTACATCTTCGTGCTGCACGACCCCGTGGCGATGCTGCACGCGCTGCAGGAGTACCTGTCGTTCATCGCGCTCGTGGCGTCCCTCTTCATCGCGGCCAGCGGCATCTTCCTCCGCGTGAATGCGCGCGGGACGCCCCTCGCCAACATCACGCTCCTCTCGATCGGCGCCGTCATCGCCAACCTGATCGCCACCACGGGCGCGGCGATGCTCTTCATCCGCCCGTACATGCGGCTCAACGCCGGGCGGCTGAAGCCGTACCACATCGTCTTCTTCATCTTCGTCGTGGCCAACGTCGGCGGGGCGCTCACGCCCATCGGCGACCCCCCGCTCTTCCTCGGCTTCCTGCGCGGCGTGCCCTTCTTCTGGACGTTCACCCACGTCTGGTACATCTGGCTGCCAACGACGATCATCCTGCTCGGCATCTTCTGGGTCATCGACAA
>JAWWAN010000411.1:0-4117 GCA_033721675.1 Rhodothermales bacterium
AAGATTCCGACGATGATGGAGCAGGTCCTGGGCGAGCGCTACGGCACCTACGAGCACACGTTCGGCTTCCAGCCCATCACCGGCATCCACCTGGACCCGGACGTCCCGGTGGGGATCGAGCCGACGAGCGACCCGGCCTACTCGTACATCCTCGGGGCCATCGCGCTGTTTGTGCTGCTCATCGCCGCCATCAACTTCATCACCCTCTCCATCGGCCGCTCGGCGGACCGCGCGATGGAGGTGGGCGTGCGCAAGGCCATCGGCGCGGACCGGCGGCAGGTCATGCTGCAATTCTGGGGCGAGGCGGTGCTGTTGACGGCGCTGGCGCTCGGCTTCGGCGTCCTGCTGGCCGGGGTCTGCCTGCCGCTGTTCAACACCCTGGCGGACCGCGACCTCCGCCTGGCGTTCGACGCCGGGACGGTGCTCTCCGTGCTCGGCCTCGGCGGGGTGATCGCGCTGGCGGCGGGCATCTACCCGGCGGCGGTGCTGTCGGGCTTCCGCCCCGTCGAGGTGCTCAAGGGCCAGCTGCGCATGAGGGGCGACCGGAGCCTGCTGCGGCGCGGCCTCGTCGTCGTTCAGTTTGCGCTGTCGATCTTTCTCATCGCCGGCACGCTGCTGATGCAACGCCAGCTCGACTTCTTGCAGACCAAAAACCTCGGCTTCGACAAAGAGCAGGTGGTCGTCATTCCTACGGGCGTGCCCGTCGAGGAGGGCGAGGTGCTGGCCGAGCGCTTCCGCAACGCCCTGGCCGGGCACGGCGCCGTCGCCGGCATGACGGTCTCCGCCTTCCCGCTCGACGGCGGCTGGATGAACGTCGGCTACACGACCGACCAGGACGTCTACCGCACCTTCAACGTCAACCTCGTGGACCCGGACTTTCTGGAGACGATGGGCATCGAGGTGGTCGCCGGCCGCGGCTTCTCGCGAGACACCCCCTCCGACGAACGCAGCGCGCTCATCATCAACGAAGCGATGGTGCAGGAATACGGCTGGACGGAGCCCCTCGGCCAACGCCTGCCAGGGCGCAACTTCCCCGACCACGAGATCATCGGCGTCGTCGCGGACTTCAACTACGAGTCGCTGCGCAACGCCGTGGAGCCGGCGGCGCTCGTGCTGAGCTTCGACGTGCTGCGGCCCGGCATCGAGAACGTGGGGATGGCTTCCTCGCCTCGCCGCGACCTCTCGGTGCGCATCCGCCCGGATGACATCCCGGGCACGCTGGCCCTGCTGGAACAGACGTGGGCCACCGTAGCGCCGAACCAGGACTTCGACTTCTACTTCCTGGATGAGGCGGTGGACAACCAGTACCAGCAGGAGGCGCGGCTGGGGCGGATCGTCGGCATCGCCTCGCTCCTCGCCATCGTGATCGCGTGCCTGGGCCTGTTCGGCCTGGCCGCCCTCGCCGTGGTGCGCCGGACGAAGGAGATTGGCGTGCGCAAGGTGATGGGGGCCTCTGTGCACGGCATCGTGCTGCTGCTCTCGAAGGAGTTCACCAAGCTCGTGCTCGTCGCCTTCGTCATTGCGGCCCCGGCCGCCTATTTCGCCCAGCACCGCTGGCTCGCCGACTTTGCGTACCGCGTAGAAATATCGTGGCGGATCTTTCTAGTGGCGGGTGTGGCGGCGCTGGGGATCGCGATGCTGACGGTGAGTTACCAGGCCTTCAGGGCAGCCCTGGCCGACCCCGTCAAGAGCCTGCGCTACGAATAGGATGGCCGCGTGCGCGCGGTGCCCTCGTGATTGCAGAGGATGCACGCATGGGAGCCTACGAGCCCGTACACACCCGAACCCGAACTCCACAGAAGCATGAGCCAGATCTGCGTCAGCGTGCCGCCGCTACAGGTGCAGCAAACCATCGACCTGGAGGTGACGATCAACGGGAAGAAGCGGGTGATGAACTACCGCGTCGAGACCTTCGCCTGGCCCGAGGCGCTGCCGCCCAGCGAGCGCATCGACCGCCTGCGCGACTGGATCGAAGGCTATGATGCCGGATGGGAGCTGGTGCAGATCGGCCGGGCGGGCAGCGGCCTGGTGCCCGTCACGTTCCGGCGCGTCGCGGCGGCTCCCGAGACCGCCGCTCCGTCCTGAACCGGCCCGCCGCGCCCTTCTTCGTTTTTCGCGAACCCGGCCGGACCGCCGGCGGCGTCGGCGCGTTATCCATCCACGCCGCGGATGTTACGCTTCTGCGCTCGGCCGCGTTACTGGAGGTTGTAACCTCCACGGCGCAACGCCCGTCTGTTCCGCCAGCCTCTCCCGTCGTTTCGGTCGCGCGATCTCCATGCCCGGTACCCTCTCCGACGCGCTCTACGAGCGCCTGCTCGACGCCTTTCCGCCGCACCGCCCCTACCCGCCCGCCGCGTTCCGGCAGGCCCCGATGCCCGCGCCTGTGGCGCACTTCCTCAGCGAACTCCTGGGCCGGCGCCTCGGCCGCGAGGCCGCCCCGGCGCCCCCCTCCGCGTGGTTCGACGCCGCGCACCCGGAGGTCCAGCAGGCCCGGCAGGCGCTCGCCGACGCCCTCGCCCGCCACGGCCGGTTCCCCTCCGAGGCCTGGGCGGCGGCCCTCCACGAGGCCGTCGAGGCGGTGACGGGCTACCTGGAGCGCCCGGCGGCGGCTCTCGTCGCGTTCGTCTTCGAGGGCGGCGGCGACGGCGTCTCCGCCGAGACCGTCATGCAGCGGATGCGTTTCTTCACGGGGTACGACTACCTGCACGAGGCCGTCCGCCTCTACGTGGAACGCAGAGGCAGCGCCATCATCGAGCGGGCGGACTTCGCGCAGGTGCTGCGCCGCATCGACCGCACCTACACGCAGGACTTCGACGCCGACGCGTGGGTGGGCCTGCTGACGCCGCTCTTCGACCTGGCGCGGGCGGCCCGGCCCGGCCACGAGACGGTGCCGCTGCCCGTGCTCGCCCGCTTCTTCGAGGACAAGGACGCCGAGGTCGTCGTCGAGCGGTTGCAGGCGGCCCGGGCGCGGCAGGGGCTCGCCGCCCTGGACCGCGCGGGCCTGCGCCGCCTGCTGACCGCCTTCGCCCGCGAGACCGTCACGCCGGCTGCCAACGGCACGCCCCGGCCGGCCGCCCCCGCGCCCGCCGAGGTACCCGCACCCGCCGGGCCGGCGGGGCCGGTGCCGCTGTGGAAGCAGTTTCAGCAGGGCGCACCGCCGCGCAACGCGCCGGCCCGCCCGGCCCCGCCCCGCACCGCACCGCCGGCAGCGCCCGCAGCGCCCGCAGCGCCCGCCCACCCGGCTGCAGGCGCCCCGCAGCCACGCTGGATGCAGTTCCGCGCCCCGGCCGAGGATGCCGCCCCGCCCCCGCCCCCGGCCGACCGCACCGCGCTGGAGCGGGCCGTCCTCGGGGAGGCCGGGCCGATCAACCGCGCCCTCTTCGTCAAGCACCTCTTCCGGAGCGATGGCGACGGCTACGAGCGCGTCCTGCGCGCCCTCTACGGCGCCGCCTCCTGGCCCGAGGCCTCCCGCATCATCGCGGACGAGGTCTTCCGCAAGAACGGGGTCAACATCTACAGCGAGCCGGCCGTGCTCTTCACCGATGCCGTCGAGGCCCGATTCAGTTGAAAGTTGAAGGTTGGAGGGTTGCAGTGTCGCCCCCGGCACCCTAACCTGCATCCTTCCCTCGGCCACCTTTCGACCCGATCATGCCTGACCACGACGCCCTGTTCGACGACTTGGAGCGGCGCCGCGCCGAAGCCCGCCTGGGCGGCGGCGAGGCCCGCATCGCCCGCCAGCACGACAAGAACAAGCTCACCGCCCGCGAACGCCTCGACGTGCTCCTCGACGACGGCACGTTCGAGGAGATCGGCATGTTCGTACGCCACCAGGCGCACGACTTCGGGCTGGACGAGAACCGGCCCTACGGCGACGGCGTCGTGACCGGCTACGGGCGGATCGGCGGGCGGCTCGTCTACGTCTTCAGCCAGGACTTCACGGTCTTCGGCGGGTCCCTCGGCATGGCGCACGCCCGCAAGATCGTCAAGATCATGAACCTCGCGATGGAGAACGGCGCGCCGGTCATCGGCCTCAACGACAGCGGCGGCGCGCGCATCCAGGAGGGCGTCGTCTCGCTCGGCGGCTACGCAGACATCTTCCTGCTCAACACGCTCGCCA
>JAWWAN010000412.1:0-4113 GCA_033721675.1 Rhodothermales bacterium
AAGCGGGCGTATGGCGTCTGGGTAGACACCAACCGGACTGCCGCGAGGTGGGCGTCGGGCTGCTGGTAGGTGCTCTGGTAGATCACCGAGCCATCCGGAGCGACGAGCGAGGTGCTTCCGGAGGCGGCCACCTGCACGACGCTCCGCCGCATCTCGATGGCGCGGAGGCGCAGGTAGTTGAGGTGCGGGCGGAAGCCGGGCGTCTGCCCGCCCCAGCCGTCCACGTGCAGCGTGATGAAGAAGTCGGTGCCCTGTTTGACGAGCGCGCGCGCGTGCTCGCCCACCAGCAACTCGTAGCCCAGGAGGACGCCTGCGCGGAACGGGTCGAGGTCGAGCGGGGTCGTCCGGTCGCCGGGGAGGAGGTGCGTCGGACGGTCCGGTCCGAGCCAGGGCGCATGCCGGTCGAGGGGAGCGGACGACCGGAAGGGGAGGAGGTGCACCTGGTCGTAGCGGTTCATCCCCCGGTCAGGCTCGTAGAGCACGGCCCGGTTGTGGAACAGCGCCGGCATGGGGCGGTCGTCCGCGGGGGCGAGCGAACCCGTGAGCAACGCCACGCCGTGGCGCTCGGACCAGTCGCGCAGCAGATTGTCGATGCGGGCCTGCCGGGTGGTGGAGCCGGACACCGGAAGCGCCATCTCGGGCCAGACGACGAGCACCGGCGGCGCGTTCATCGACGTGATGAGCGAGTCGGAGAGCGAGAGCAGGTGCGCCAGGCGGGTGCTGCCGAAGCGATGCGTCCAGTCCTCGTACGAGAGGGCCGGCTGGACGAGGCCGACCGTCACGTGCTGCTCGGCACGCGCGACGTCGGCGCGGCGCCAGAGGCTGTAGGTCAGGCTCAGCCCGAGCAGCAGGGCCACGGCCAGAGCCGGTGCGATGCGCTGCCGCGGCCGGCGGGCGGAGCGGTACAGGAAGACGAAGATGTTGAGGCCCAGCACGAACAGAGACAGCCCTGCCACGCCGCTGATGTCGGCGAACTGGTTCAGCCAGGTCAGCTGCGCCTGGGTGTGGCCGAGCACGGGCCAGGGGAAGGCGAGCGGGCCTTCGACCATGGCCAGCTCGATGCCCAGGTGGCCCGCCATCAGCATGAGGAGCCCCGGTCCACGCCCGAAGCGCGTCCGGAACGGAAGCGAGCCGATCCAGGGCAGCGCCCACAGGAGCGGGAGCCCGAGCTGGCTGGCGAAGACCACCCACGGCGCCTCGGGATAAACGTGCAGCAACGGCCAGAAGAACCCGACCGCGCAGGCGATCAGGAAAGCCGTGTAGCACTCGGCGAGAAACCACCCGGGGGACGTCGCACGGTCCCAGAGCAGGAGCAGGGGGACGAGGGCGATCCAGGCCAGGGGGCCCAGCGGCAGGGGCAGCGAACTGATGCCCAGGAGGCCGCCGGTGGCGAGAATCATGAGGGTCGAGAGTGCCGGCTCTAGGCGCTCGCGATCTGGCATCGCTTTCATTTGACAGAGGATCTGGCGCGGGCTACCTTGGGGCGTTCTTGCAGTATCGAATCACGCCCTCCTCGTATGATCGTCCTCTCCGTGTGTAATCATAAGGGTGGCACGGGGAAAACCACCTCGGCGATCCACGTCGCCGCGGCGCTCGGGCTCAGCGGGTACCGCGTCCTCGTCATCGACCTCGACCCCCAGAGCTTCCTGACGCGCATGCTCGGCGTCGACGAGCCGCCGGAGGATCGCTCCTCGCTCATGCTGTTCCAGGCCGAAGAACCCCTGGTGCACGTCCCCACGCTCGCCCTCAAGGGGTTCGACCTGCTGCCGGCCTCGACGGGCCTGACGCGCCGCCTCCGCCGCCTCAACAAGCCGACCGACGTCTTCTGGGCCCGCGAGGCGCTCGAACAGGCCACGGGCCTCTACGACGTCATCCTCTTCGACACGGCCGCCGCGCTGACCGTCTACAGCCTCAATGCCCTCGTGGCGGCCCAGCACGTGCTGATCCCCGTCACGCCGGAATACCAGCCCGTCCTCGGCTCGGAGCAGACCTACCAGACGGTCGAGATGGTCCGGTCCCGCCTCAATCCCGACCTCGGGGCGCCGCTGTTTCTCTTCACGCAGGTGGACGGCCGGAAGCGGACGCACTACCGCTTCCGCCGGTACCTGCGCCATCGCTACGGAGACCGGGTGATGGAGAGCGTCATCCGGACGAGCGCCGCGCTGGCCGCCTCCTACGAAGACGGCACCACGGTCTTCGAGCACGACCCCTATTCGCGCGGCGCGCGCGACTACGCGAACGCCACCGACGAGCTGCTCCGAAAATTCGTCCCGGCGGCGGCCGAGGCGCCTGCGGCAACCACGGCGCCCGTGACGGACGCCCAGGGCTGGCGGCCATGACCGCTGGGCGGAGCGTGGGGCCGGCGATTGCCGGACTGGTGGTCTGGGGGGGGCTCGGGGCGGCCCTCCTGCTCGTGCTCGGCGGCCACGTCTTCGGGCTTCCTCCGCTGGGCGACCTCCTCGACCCGGCCGATGGGCTCTATCGCACCGCCCGCCGTGCGGTGCCGCCCGCCGAGGCAGAGGTCTCCCTCCCGGCACTGGACGCGCCCGTGACCGTCCTCCTGGATGACCGGGGCGTGCCCCACATCTTCGCGAGCAGCGACCGCGACGCCGTCGTCGCCTTCGGATACGTCACGGCCCGCGACCGGCTGTTCCAGCTCGACTTTCTTCCCCGGGTGGCATCCGGGCGGCTCTCGGAACTCTTCGGCCCTGCCTCCATCGGAGCGGATCGGTTCCTGCGCCGTACCGGGATGGAGCTGGGCGCCCGCCGCAACGCCGTGCGGATCATCGAGGAAGACGGCATCGAGCGGCGGCTCGTCCAGTGGTTCGCGGATGGCGTCAATGCGTATGTGGACGCCCTCGCCCCTGAAGACCTCCCCTTCGAGTTCCGCCTCCTGGGCGTCAAGCCGGACCGCTATACGGTGCTCCACGCCGCCCGCCTGATGCAGTACTTCGCCTACGATCTGACGTATCGCACCGATGTTGCCGGATACGGGCAGCTCCGCAGCCAGCTCGCCCCCGAGGACTACGCCTTGCTGTACCCCCACCACTCGCGCCTCTTCGTGCCGATCATCCCCGAGGCGGGCGGGGGTGCCGCGCCGCAGCAAACTGCCGGGAACGCCCCGGCGGAGCGAGCGGGCGCCGTGCTGGCGCGCCTCGCCGAGGAGCAGGCCGCCCTCCGGGGCACCGCCGCCGAGGGGTTCGTGCACGGGAAGGGATCCAACAACTGGGTGGTGGGGGGGGCGCGCTCGGCCACCGGGCGGCCCATCCTCGCGGGAGACATGCACCTGCGGCTTACACTCCCGTCGATCTGGTACGAGGCCCATCTCGTCTCGCCGTCGATGAACAGCTATGGCGTCGCGGCACCGGGTACACCGCTGCCCATCGAAGCCTTCACCGAGCAGCTGGCGTGGGCCTTCACGAATACCGGGGCGGACGTCATCGACCACTACGCGCTGGACGTAGACCGGCAGCGGATGTGCTACCGCTACCAGGACACGTGCCGCCCCCTCGAAGCCGTCCCAGACACCATCCGGGTCAGAGGGGGGGAGGCTGTCATCGACACGCTCTACTATTCCCACTTCGGGCCGGTGATGCTCGACGATAGCGGTGCCGTGGCCGTCCGATGGGTCGCGCACGACACCAGCCGCACCTTGCAGGCGCTGTGGCACATGCATCACGCCGATGACCTCGACGCCTTCGCAGACGCCCTGACGCGCTGGGATACGCCCGCGCAGAACATCGTACAGGCGGATACCGGGGGGGCCATCGCCATCCGCTCGACGGGCTACCTGCCGATCCGCCGCGCCGGGCACGGCCGGGGGCTGCTCGACGGGACGGGTGATGCGTTCGAGTGGATCGGAAGGATCCCATTCGAGGAGCTGCCGCAGTCGCGCAATCCCGACCAGGGATTCCTGACCTCCACGAACCAGCAGCCCGCCGACTCCACGTACCCGTACTACCTGGGGCACGACTGGCGGGACAGCTACCGCTCCCTCCGCATCGACACGCTCCTCCGCGCCCGCCCGAGGCACGGCGCCGAAGACCTGATGGCGTACCAGGCTGACGTCCACGCGGTGCAGCGCGACCTCTTCGTACCCTTCCTGGACACCCT
>JAWWAN010000413.1:0-4107 GCA_033721675.1 Rhodothermales bacterium
ATTGACGATTGAAGATCGAGGAAGGAAGAGGGATCGGGCGGCTCGGCGCCCTCTACCTGCCTTCGTCCATCCCCGCTCTGCGATCTGCCATCAAGGTGGGTTCATGAAACGAGTCCTCGTCTTGCTGCTGTTCGTCCTCGCCGTGCTGCCGGCGGCGGCGCAGGAGCGGCACGCGGTGTTGATCGGCGGGCTGGGCGGCAGCCCGGCCCATACCGAGGTGTTCCGCGGCTACCTGTTCGAGGCGCGGCGCGCCTTCGTCGAGGCGCTCGGCGTGCCGGCGGAGCACGTGACGGTGCTGGCCGAGGCCGCCCTCGAAGACGAGGCGTTCGTCGACGGTGTCTCGACGGCCGAGAATATCCGCGCCGCCTTCGAGCGGCTGGCGGCGCGCGTGGCCGCAGACGGCCACGTCTACGTCGTCCTCTTCGGGCACGGCAGCTTCGACGGCACGCACGCCCAGCTCAACATTCCCCGCCGGGATCTCGCCGACGCCGACTATGCGGAGCTGCTGGGCGGGCTCCGGGCAGAGCGCGTCGTCTTCGTCAATACGGCTTCGGCGAGCGCGCCCTTCGCCGAGGTGCTCAGCGGGCCGGGCCGCGTCGTGATCACCGCCACGCGCAGCGGCACCCAGCGCAACGAGACGGTCTTCCCGCAGCACTTCGTGGCCGCCCTCGCCGACCCCGCCGCCGACCTCGACTACAGCGGCGACCTCTCCGTGCTCGAAGTCTTTCGCTACGCCGCCGAGCGCACGGCGCGCGGCTTCGAGCAGGCCGGCACGATCCCCACCGAGAACGCCCTCCTCGAAGACACCGGCGATGCCCGCGCGGCTCGCCTCGAAGAACTCGGGGGCGCGGCCGAGGGTAGCCTCGCCGCCGTCACCTACCTCCGGCGCGGCGCCGCCCTCGCCGCCGGCGCGGCAGACCCCGCGCTGGCACCGCTGCTCCGCGAGCGCGACGGTCTCGAACGCCAGATCGCCGAGGTCAAGAGCCAGAAGGCCGGGCTGGACGAGGACATCTACTACGCCCGCCTCGAACAGCTCTTCCTCCGCCTCGCCCGCCTGAATGAGCGGATCGAAGGGACTGGGGACTAGCGACTGGCCACTGGGGAGCGCCCCTGGGTGGCCAGTCCCCCTCAATGCGTCAGCGCGTACAGGATGAAATTGATCGCCATCTGGAAGCTGACGGTCGAGGCGTCGGCGAGGCTGCCGGGCCACTCCCAGCCGTCGCCGATGTCCTGGTTGTAGCAGATGATCACCAGCATCCGCCCATCGTCCCCGTAGATGGCGTAGTATTCGTCGTCGTAGCGCCCGAAGCCGCGCTTGGTAGACTCGGCCTCGACGGGATCGACGTCGTAGTAGATCGACCAGACCGGGTGGTCGGGCGGGACGGGCTCGGGCTCGCGGTCCGGGAAGACGCGCTTGAGGTTGTCGTAGAAGTTGTTCCACTCCGGCCCTTTCTGCCCGCCCCAGTCGTGGAAGTCGTCGATGATGAGGAAGCCGCCGCGCGCGAAGAACCGCCGGAGGTTTTCGACCTCGGCGTCGTTGGTGAGCCAGTAGCCGGGTTCGCAGAGGTAGAGGATCGGATGTTCGAAGATCCGTTCGTCGTCGAGTGTGAGCACGAGCGGTTCGCCCTCCAGGTGGAGGATCGTCGTCCGCTTGATGGCCTCGTAGAGGTTGCGCTCGGCGGTGGGATAGTCGTAGGCCCAGGTGGCCGCGCGGGCGTAGGGGACGACGTCGTACTTGATCCGCACGAAGCGGAACCCGTAGGCGTCCGGCGGCGGGGTGGTGCCGGGGAGGGCGGGCAGGAGCAGGAGGAGGACGAGCAGCGCGCGCATCGCACCCTCGGCGTTCGGGAGGTGGGCCGGAAGAAGCAGGTACGCCCCGGCGCGGCGGAAGTTGTGCGAGGCGGGGTCAGGCGGAGCGCTGCGGGTGCTGCCAGACCTGGTCCCAGCTCCAGCCGTCTTGCTCGACGTAGGCCCGCAGCAGGCGGCGGCGGTCGGTATGGGCCTCGATGCCCTGCCGGTAGGTCGCTGCGTCGACGGTAGGGATGCCGTGTGCTTCCAGGAGGTCCAGCGAGGGGGGGGCGGGAGGCGCCTCGGCGGGTTCGATATACTGCTGTTGCAGCATGGAGAGCAGGCCCGCGATGGCGTCTCGGGCGGGCTGTGTGGTGAGGCTGGCCGGGCGTACGCCGGGCGCGGCGCCCTCTGCGATGAGCGTCAGCGCCTCGTCGAGCACGGCGATGTTGACACTGATCGCCGTGCGGGCCTCGGCGCTGTGGAAGTAGTGCAGCACCGGATAGATCAGGTGGCGCTGGTTGTGCAGCTCGATGCTGGAGATCAGCGGTGCCAGGTGTTGCCCGAGTCCTTCGAAGCCGTCGCCGGTCCAGGCTCGTTCGATGATCTCCTCCGGCGTGGCGCCCAGGTCTGCGATGGTACCGGCCAGCTGGTGCTCCTGAGCCGCCGCCGAGACGACGGGGACGAGGTAGGTCAGCGCCAGCGTGACGAGAAACAGTCCGTTGAGCGAGGCCAGCGCCGTGAGCACCTGCCACAGCGCCCCCTGCGGCACGTAATCGCCGATGCCGAGGGTGTAGAGCGTGAAGCCGGTGAAGTAGACGCGGCTCCAGAAATCCGCCGGCGCCTGCGTGGCGGACGCGACGACCGCGTTTTCAGCGCTGAGGAAGGCGAGCGTCCACCCGCCCCACAGCATCAGGATCCACAGCGCGATGACGGTGAGGAAGATGACCGAGCCCATCACGCGCAGCAGCCGGTGGCCACCGGTGTGCCGGTGCAGCCGCTGCGCCCCGCGCCATAACCCCTGGGCCACCTGCCCCGTCAGCGGCCCGCCGCCGCGCACGGCGAGCGTGGTCCGGAGGGCGTCGATCATGGTGAACACGATGGCGGCCAGGCCGCCGAGGAAGAACCATACGTTCATGGGTCCGGGGGGGTGTCGGGGAGGGAGCGGTCAGTCCACGCGCAGCAGGCGGGCATTGACGGCGACGACGACGGTGGAGAGGCTCATCAAGACGGCGCCGACGGCCGGGCTCAGGATGATCCCAGCGCCGGCCAAGACGCCCGCCGCGAGGGGGATCGCCACGACGTTGTAGCCCGCGGCGTACCAGAGATTCTGCACCATCTTGCGGTACGTCGCCTTCGCCAGCGCGATCACCTCGGCGGCGTCGCGCGGGTCGCTCTCGACCAGGATGATGTCCGCCGTCTCGACCGCCACGTCCGTCCCCGCGCCGATGGCGATGCCGACGTCGGCCGTGGCGAGCGCCGGCGCGTCGTTGACGCCGTCGCCCGTCATCGCTACCGTGCGGCCCTCCTGCTGGAGCTTCCTGACGTGGGCGCTCTTCTCGTCCGGCAGGACTTCGGCGATGACGCGGTCGAGGCCGAGATCGGCGGCGACCCACTCGGCCACCTCGCGCTTGTCGCCGGTGAGCATGACGACGTCGATGCCCATCGCGTGGAGCGTCTCGACGGCCTCTTTCGACGAAGCGCGGATGACGTCGGCCAGGGCGAGGGCGCCGATCACCTCGGCGCCGCGCACGACGTAGACGACCGTCTTGCCCTGCCGCCCGAGCTTCTCGCCCTCGTGCACGGGGAGCGCCAGCCCCTCGGCTTCGATAGCGCCGGGGCTCAGAATCCGGATCTCCTGGCCTTCGACCGTAGCGCGGACCCCTTTGCCCGTGATCGCCTCGAACTCCTCGGCGCGGGGCACGTCGAGTTCACGGTCCGTGGCCGAGCGCACGACGCCCGCCGCGATCGGATGCTCGCTGCCGGCCTCGACGGCGGCGGCGAGGCGCAGCAGGTCGTCTTCCGAAATCCCCCCGAACGTCAGCACGTCGGTGACGCCGAAGCGGCCCTCGGTGAGCGTGCCGGTCTTGTCGAAGACGATCGTGTCGAGCTCGCGGGCGCGCTCGAAGGCCGCCCGGTTGCGGATCAGGAGGCCGCGCCGCGCGCTGAGGGCCGTGGAGACGGCCACCACGAGCGGGATCGCCAGCCCGAGCGCGTGCGGACAGGCGATGACCATCACCGTCACGGCCCGCTCCACCGCGAACGTCAGGTCCTCGCCCGTGAAGAACTGCCACGCCACGAACGTCACGAAGCCGACCG
>JAWWAN010000414.1:0-4091 GCA_033721675.1 Rhodothermales bacterium
GGTTCTGGTCGAAATCGACGTCGTAGCGGCCCGGCCCCACCTTCGTCACCGTGCAGCCGAAGCGGGCCGCCGCGCTGCCGTCGGCATTGACGTGCGCCCAGGCGTAGACCACATTATCCTGGTAGACCCCGCCGTCCTCCGGCGCGCCGGCCTCGCCCAGCGCATCGCGCAGCGTGAGGTGCCCGGTAGCGACTTTGCCGTCGAGATCGACCTCGAAGGCCGGGGTGGTGAGCAGGCCGGCGGCCACGCTGAAGTGGGCGGCCTCGTCGCTGCCGTCAGCGTCGAGCAGGACGGCCACGGCGTCGTTCGAGACGAGCAGGAGGTCGCTGCTGGGCAGGGTGGGGTCCGAGCCCAGGATGCCGATGTCGCCGAAGAGCGCGTCGTCTCCGGTGCCGCCGAGGACGAGGTCGAACTCCTCGTCGTCGGGGTGCACCGCGTGGAGCGCGCCCTGCGGCGTATTGGTGCCGATGCCGACGCCACCCCGCGCCCGGATGAGGAACTGGTTATCCGCCGTCGAGGAGAACGTCGGGTCGCTGACGAGGAGGTAGTCCGACCAGACGAAGGAGCCAGAATGGGCGGCACGGGCGAAATACCCGGCCGCCAGGCTGCGAGCCCCGAGCGCGCGGTTGCTCTCGCCGCCCGGCACCGTTGCCCCGGCCCCCTGCGCGACGTTGAACGACCCGCCGGCCACCGTGGCGAAGGGTCCCGTGGCGACGTTGTTGTCTCCCCCTCCGACGACGGCGAACTGGCCCTGCGCCGTGTTGGCTTTCCCGCCCCCGACGGCCGCCCACTGATTCGTAGCCTGGTTGTTGACCCCGCCGCCGACCGCCGCATATTCTCCGCTGGCCGTGTTGCTACTGCCGCCCGCCACGGTCGCGGAGGTCGCTTCGGCGCGGTTGCCGCCGCCGCCGCCGACCACGGCCAGGGGGCCACTGGCCACATTCACCAAGCCCCCGCCTACGGTCGCGCTCTCCCCGTCGGCGGCATTCTCGATCCCGCCCGCGACCGTCGCGGTATTCCCGGCCTGGTTATTGGCCCCGCCGCCGATGGTGCCGAAGTCCGCCGTGACGCGGTTGATGTTCTGATCCGTACCGCCACCGCTGATCGTGGCCCCGCTGACGCCCTGCTGCACGGTATTGGCCGAGTGCCCCCCGAGGACGTTGAGCGCGAGATCGCCGGGCACCGTGCGCAGGCCCCGCACGCTCAGGGCATAGGGCACCGCCTCCAGGGCCACGCGGGGCGACAGCTCCGCGCCCCCGGCCACCGACACGCCCAGCCACAGCGGCTGCCCGAAGGGTACGTCTTCCAGGCTCGTTACCGCCCCCAGGTGCGCCGTGAACACACCGTCGGTGAAGACCACGCCCGGCTGGGTCTCCTGCCAGAGTGCGTTGCCGCCGGCGCGCTGGGTATAGAGCCGGAAGACGACGGTGGTGGTGCCGTTGGCCGGATTACCGTCGGTATTGGTCAGATAGCCCTGGTAGGCGATGGTGTTCGGGGCTTGCTGTTGTGCGGAGGCGCCGGGCACCGCGCACAGGGCCAGGGCAAGCATGCAGGGCACGACGAAGAGACACCGAGTGTTCATGGGTTTTCGCAAGGGTTTGAATGCACGAACGTTGGAGGGCTTCGCGGCGGTCACTGGCACTGCGGCCGCGCCTCGACGACGGAGTCGTCCGGGTTGCAGGTGCGGAGCCAGCGCCGGCCGTCGAGGAACGTCTTGCCGTCCTCGTAGCCGAGCACGTAGGCGCGCACCGTGCCGTCGTGGAAATGGAGCTGGAGGACGGACTCGCCGTTCTGGCGCGCCACGGTCCACTGCCCGGCCCCCCGGCCGCCGCGTTGGAGGTAGGCGTCCGAGCCGCTCAGATCCCGCGTGTTGAAGACGGTCTCGCTGCGGTCGCCGAAGGTGAAGTATCCGGGGCAGAGGTCGATGGTCGTCTCGTCGAGGTAGCCCCCGCCGCCGTAGCCGCTGTCGTAGCGGTTGAAATAGCTGAGGCGGCAGCCGTGAAAGAAGTCGTACCACTCCTGCTCCTCCCCGCCGGCGGGCCGCGCCGCCGGGGCATCCGCCGGGGCGGCCGTCTGGGCGGCCGGCGGCGCCTCGAAGACCACGCTCTCCGCCACGGCCTCGGCCACCGCCGCGTAGGCCTCCGAGTAGTGCTGCGGCGCCGTGGCCACCAGGACGGTGACGCCGTCTCCGCCCGGCGCCACCAGCCCGACGGCCCGCGCCCGCCCCGGGCTGCCCTCGATCCAGCCTTCGTAGTCCGCGACCAGGCCGTTGGCGCCGAAGGACGCGACGGTGCCCCGGAGCCGGAGCTGCGTGCCCGCCCCGTCGGCGATGCCCTGCTGCGCCTCGGCGCGGAGGGCGCCGAGGGTGTGCGCGGCGTGGGGCAGCACGGCCAGCACGGCCTCCTGCGTGGGCGCGAGGAACAGGTAGCCCTGGGGCGCGGGGTGCTGCGTCCACCCCGCCGGCGGGGTGAAGCGGATGCCCCACCCGGCATCGGTCACTTCGGCGGGGGCGGGGTGCTGTGCCTGCGCAGCAGCGCAGAGCAGCGTCCCTAAGAGCAGGAGGGGCAGGCGCATCGTCGGTACCTCACGGGATCGGTTCAGGCGAGGGCGGGCAGACCCGCCGTTCTGCCCTTACCTATCGTAAGAACCGTGCGTAGCGTATCATCGCGGCCTGAAGCGCCAGAGCCGGTTGCCTGAGTGTTCGGCCGGTGTCTACCTTGTGCGGGCCGTTCGGCGTCCCTGAAAAAGCTCGTGTCCATGACGGCTCCTCCGGATCACATCACCGTCCTCCTGCAGAAGCTCAGCGAGGGCGATCGGGAGGCGCAGAACGACCTCTATCCCGCCGTCTACGGCGAGCTGCGCCGGATCGCGCATGACCGCCTCCGCCACCACCGGCCCGGCGAGACGCTCAACACGACGGCGCTCGTCCACGAAGCCTACCTCCGCCTGGTCGACCAGACCCGCGCCGGCTGGAACGACCGCGCCCACTTCTTCGCCACCGCCTCGCGAGCCATGCGCTTCGTGCTCATCGACTATGCCCGCCGCCGCACGGCCAAGAAGCGCGGCGGTGCGACGCCGGACGTCCCCCTGAGCGCGATCCAGCTGGCCGCCGACGAGCGCTCCGCCGACCTGCTCTCGCTCGACGACGCGCTGGAAAAGCTGAGCACGCACAGCGAGCGGCTGGCCCGCCTCGTCGAATATCGCTTCTTCGGCGGACTGACCTACGAAGAGATCGCCGAAGTCACGGCCCTCTCCGTCCCGACCGTCAAGCGCGACTGGCAGCGCGCCCGCGCCTGGCTGTACCGGGCCATGCGGGCCGATGCGGGCTGAAAAGCGCGCCCGCCCGATCCGTCCGCCCCCGGGTTTACGATATAGAGAGCGACCGCCCCCCGGCACTCCTCGCTCGTTGCCATGAACGACCTTTCGCCCGAACGCTGGCAGGAGATCGACGCCCTCTTCGCCGAGGCGCTCGACCGCCCCCCCGACGAGCGCACGGCGTATCTGCGCCGGGCCTGCGGCCACGACCCGGCCCTGTACCACGAGGTCCTCGCCCTGCTCGCCAGCGCCGACGAGGCCGAGCACGTCCTCGGCGAATCCGTCACGCAGTACGCCGCCCCGCTGCTGCCCGGCCTCAGCGCCGACCTCTCCGCCCCGGATCCCCTCCCCGGCGGCGGGCGCATCGGGCCGTACCGCCTGGTCGGTGAGATCGGGCGCGGCGGCATGGGCGCCGTCTACCGCGCCGAACGCGCCGACGGCGCCTTCGAGCAGACCGTCGCGCTCAAGCTCGTCAAGCGCGGCATGGACACGGACGAGATCCTGCGCCGCTTCCGGCACGAGCGCCAGATCCTCGCCTCCCTCGACCACCCCAACGTCGCTCGCCTCCTCGACGGCGGCGCCGCGGACGACGGGCGGCCCTACCTCGTGATGGAGTACGTGGAGGGCACCCGGATCGACCACTTCTGCGACGCCCGCGCCCTCCCCATCCCCGCGCGCCTGCGCCTGTTCCTGGCGGCCGGCGAGGCCGTGCAGTACGCCCACCAGAACCTCGTCGTCCACCGCGACCTCAAGCCGTCCAACATCCTCGTGACGGA
>JAWWAN010000415.1:0-4078 GCA_033721675.1 Rhodothermales bacterium
AGGGTCGTCTTGCCGTGATCCACGTGCGCGACGATGGCGATGTTGCGAAGGTCAGACATGGCGAGCGTGCCGGAAGGCGGTAAGCGAGGACGGGCGGGGGAGCACCCCAGAGTACCTGCGAAAAGAAAGGCGGCCCGTCGCTGGGACGAGCCGCCTGGCGGGCATGGACTCTTTCGCGCGAGGCCCCGGCGCGGTTCCTCCGCGGGGCCGCCTTCATGGAGAATTGCGCGGCGCCCCTCTTCAAGGATCCTCTCCGAGCGGCGCCGCGACAGGTCTCGCCGGTTCAGGTTGGCGCGCACGCCATCGGCGAGATCCCTCGGCTCGCGCCCGCTCGCTCGGGATGACAGCGAGACGGACGGAGCGCACCTGAACGAACGCAACAGAACCGGCGCGGAAGGGGACTAGACGCCGGCCGTCTGGGCCGCGGCGTCGGCGGGCTCCAGCGTCTGCAGGTCTTTGTAGATGGCCTCGATCTCGGCGTCGTCCATGTGCTGGAACGCGGTCCACGGCATGATCATCGGGTTCAACTCGTGGCCGGAGGGCGTCACGCCGGTGCGCATGGCGGTCTTGAACTGGTCGAGGCTCCAGGCCGTGACGGAGAAGAGGTCCGGCGGGAGCGGGGTACCCGGCTCGACGGGTTCGTCGCCGCCGTGGAGGTCCTGGCCGTGGCAGTAGGTGCAGATGGTCTGCACGCGGTAGCGGCCGTACTCCTCGGTGGCGGCGTGCGGCGGCGCCACCGCCGTGTGCGCCTTCGTGTGGTCGATGGGCGTGTCGGCGGTGTAGAAGGCCCCGGTAGCGGTGAGGATGCGGCCCATCGGGCGCACCTCGGTCTGCGGGAGTGCGTTGTCTACGGGCGGGACGGTCTTCAGGTAGGCGATCATCGCGCTCACCTCGTCGTCGCTCAGGGCGTTGTACAACGCCGACGGCATGATGATGAGGCGGCGGCCGTTGGCCCCGACGCCGTGCCGGATGGCGCGCTCCCAGTCCGCCTCGGTATAGGTACCGCCGATGCCGCCGTCCCCGGCGGTCAGGTTGGAGGCGACGGCGAGGAAGGGCGGCGCCTCGGCGAAGACCTGCCCGGCGAGCTCGGCGCCGTGGCAGTCCCGGCAGGCATGGGTATTGACGAGGTATTCGCCCCGCGCGAGCATCGCCGAGTCGGCCGAGACGGCGAGCGGCTCGTCGTCCAGCGTGAGGGGCTCGTCGATGGCGGCGCCGCCCTGGAAATACATCACGGCAGCGGCGGCGAGCACGAGCAGAATGAGGCCGCCGAGGCCCATCCCGATCCACTTCAGGAGACGTTTCATGGCATAGGGTACCGAATAGGAGAGTAAAATCATCGCGCAGCGACGCCCTCCTCCACCTCCCTCACCACCGCCTCGCTGTGCAGCCGCGTTAATCTATGATACAGCGATCGCTTGACGCAAGGCGCCCCGCTCCCCAAGCCGCCTAGCACCCCGGCGGTCAGGAATCCTGCTCCGGCGCGGCGGTCTCGTGGTGGTGATCTTCGATGACGCGCAGAGACAGGATCGACTCGCGGATGAGCTGGAAGGCGGCGAACGTCAGGCACAGGATCCCCCCGGCCGTGATGCCGAGCACGATCCAGGCGGAGGTCTCGGCGGCCCACAGCGCGGCCATCATCCCGAGGAAGCTCGCCAGCGAGAACATGCCCACGCATATGTAGAGCGCCACGAGGGCATCGCGGAAGAGGCGGGCGCGGCGCGTGAGGTGGGCGGCCACGTGCGCGCCGGTGCCGTGCCGGCGGTGCAGTTGCGCGTGCACCTCGTCGTGGAGGCGGTTGAAGCGCCCGGAGGTCGAGATGATCAGGAGCGCCACGCCGGGCAGCAGGATCAGCGGCGTCAGCCACAGGTTCATCTCGTCCATCGCGTCGGCGCGGCTAGTGTTCGCGCAGGCTGAGGCGGATCAGCTCTTCGGCGCTCTGCACGCCGGGGTGGTTGCGCAGCACCTTGCGGAGGCTCCGCTCCGCCGCGGCCCGGCTGAAGCCCAGCGCTTCGAGCGCCGCCAGCGCATCCGAGCGGGCGGCGGCGCGGGCGGCATCGCCTCCCGTGAGCGGGGCCGCCCCGCTCCCCAGGTCGAGCCGCGCCAGGCGGTCCCGCAGCTCCACGATGAGCCGGTCTGCGGTCTTACGCCCCACACCGGGGATGCTGGTGAGCACGCTCGCGTCGCCCCCCAGGACGTGGTCGCGCAGCTCGGCCGGCCGCATCGCCGAGAGGACGGCCAGCGCCAGCTTCGGCCCCACCCCGGAGGTCGCGATCAGAACCTCGAACGTCTCGCGCTCGGCGGCCGTGGCGAAGCCGAAGAGCTGGAGCGCGTCTTCGCGGACGTACTGATAGGTGACCAGCCGCACGGGCTGGCCGGCGGCGGGCAACCCCTCGAAGGTGGACGTCGGGATCAGGAGCCGGTAGCCCAGCCCCTGCACGTCGATGACGGCCTCGGTGGGCTTCTTCTCGGCCAGCGTCCCGGAGACGTAAGCGATCATGGATGCACGGCGCGCGTGGAAAAAACAGGCGGCGATGGAGGGCCTCCCCCATCGCCGCAAGATACGCATCGCAGGCGTCAGCGTAGCGTCATACCATCAGTCGCGCGACCAGTCCAGATCCCCCGGCCCCGGCCCGCCGACCACGACGCGCGCCACGAAGTCGCGCTCCGCACACGAGGGCGCGTAGATGCGCACCTCGGCGTGGCGGTCCGGCCCGACGGGCCGCAGCATGTAGCACGCGTGATCCGTTTTATAGACTCGTTTTGAGAGGAGGGTGTGGGGGTAGCCGAGCGTGCCGAAGTCCACCGGGGCGAAGCCGTCGATGCCCTCGGCACCGCCGAGCATGGCCGGCACCCGCTTCCACGTCTGCAGATCGTGGACGATGGCCAGGGCGTCGCGGAAGACGATTTCGTGGTGGTTTCGGCCCTCGACGCCGCTCAGCGCGTGCGCCCCGGCGACGACGAGCCCCCCTACGAGAACGATGGCAAAAACCAGAACGAGAAGCTGTTGCTGACCCATCGGCTACGGTGTCTGACGGTTGCAGGTGCGGGGGGCGCGGTCTGGTTCAGGGTTTCCCAAGCACCATACCGCTTTCCGCGCCCCCCGGCATTTCGTAGCCGATCCGTCAGGATTCGTCCGTCGCCGCAGGCGCGGCCGACGAATCGGCGGTGGTGGTGTCCGGGAGGGCCAGCTCGTTCTGCACGGCCTCTACGCCGCGCACCTGCCCGGCGATCTCACCGGCGAGGCGGCGCTGGTCTGCCGTGGCGACGCTGCCGCGCAAGGCCACCCGCCCGTGGCGCGCATCGACCTGAAAGTCGAAGGGGCGCAGCGCGGCGGTGTCCAGCAGGGCCTTCTGCACCTGCGTGGCGAGCGAGGCGTCGTCGATGCGTTCGGCGAGGCTGCGGCCGTCGTCGTCCGGCGCGGTGCGGGCGGCGGGTGCGTCCGGGCGCGCGGCGGCGGTATCGGGCGCGGGGGCGCCGGCCTCGCCGGCCTCGCCGCCGGCACATCCGGCCAGCAGCAGCGCGGCGATCAGGAGCAGGCGGCTCATCCGGCCTCCTGCACGATCTTGCCGGCGGCGCTGTCTACGGCCGCGGCGACGTGATACTCCGTCTCGGTGCGGACGCCGTCGACGGCGCCCTGCTCGGCCAGCCACCGCTCGGCGTCGATGGCGGCCATGCAGCCGGTGCCGGCGGCCGTCACGGCCTGGCGGTAGACGTGGTCCTGGGCATCCCCGCTGGCGAAGACGCCCGCGACGTTCGTAAAGGTGGAATCCGGACGGGTCTGGATGTAGCCCTGCTCATCCATCGTCAGCCACCCCTGGAAGATCTCGGTGTTGGGCTTGTGGCCGATGGCGACGAAGAACCCCTCGACGGTCAGGTCACACTCCTCGCCTGTATTCACGTTGCGCAGGCGGATACGCTCCACGGCGTTCTCGCCGAGCACGTCGGTGACGACGGTGTCCCAGTGGAAGACGATCTTCTCGTTGGCGAAGGCGCGCTCCTGCATGATCTTGGAGGCGCGCAGCTCGTCCCGCCGGTGGATGACGTGGACTTTGGTGGCGAAGCGCGTCAGGAAGAGCGC
>JAWWAN010000416.1:0-4075 GCA_033721675.1 Rhodothermales bacterium
AATCAGCTGCTCTACCAGTTAAGCTACGCCAGCAAAAGGTAAGGCCCCGGTTCAAAAACAGACCAGCAAGGTACGGCTTTTTTTCGCCTTTGTCAACGAAACGCCGCCCTCAATCGTCCCCGGGCTGCGGCGTCGAAGGCGCCTTACGCGCGCGGTAGGCCCGGTAGAGCTGCACGGCGATGAAGACCACGACGGCGGCGAGCACGACCTGGCCGTACCGCCGGAGGAATTCCAGGACGACCTCCCAGTTCTCCCCGAGGGCATAGCCGGCGTACGTGATGAGGGCCGTCCAGACGGCCGCGCTGAGCGTGGCGAGCAGGAGCGTCTTCCAGGCGTCCATCTTCGCCATCCCGACGGTGAGCGAGATCACGGACCGGGCGCCGCTCAGGAACCGGTTGGCGGCGACGACGCCGTAGCCCCATCGCTGGAGCCACGACCGCACCCGCCGGATCTCGCGTTTGGGGAGCCACCGCAATCGGTGCGGGTCGAGCACGGCGTCGCCGATGCGGCGGCCGATGGCGTACATCGTCATGAACCCCAGCGCCCCCCCCACCGTCGCCAGCAGCACTACGACTACGAAGTCGAGCCGCCCCAGCCCGACGAGGTACCCGCCGAGGACGACCACGAGATCGCCGGGGACGGGCGGGAGGACGTTTTCGCCGTAGGCGATGGCAAAGACGACGAGGTACGCCCACGCGGGCGCCAGCGCCGTCATCCAGTCCACCAGGTCCGTGATCCATGCCTCCACCCGTCAGCCCTCCGGCACGAGCAGGCAGACGGCCGAAGCCGCCGCGCCGGCCTCCTCGCCGACGAACCCCAGCCGCTCCGTCGTCGTCGCCTTCACCGACACCTGCCCGACCTCGATGCCCAGCACCTCGGCGATGCTGGCGCGCATCGCGCCGATGTGGGGCCGCAGCCGGGGCCGCTGGAGGGCGACCGTAGCGTCCACGTTGGCGAGGGTATACCCGGCGTCTCGGACGCGGCGGGCGACCTCGGCCAGCAGCATCCGGCTGTCAGCCCCGCGCCACCGTTCGTCGGTGTCCGGGAAGAGCGCCCCGATGTCGCCGAGGGCGGCCGCACCGAGGAGGGCATCCGCGAGGGCGTGCAGCAGCACGTCGGCGTCGGAGTGCCCGTCCAGGCCCGTCTCGTGCGGGATCGTGACGCCGCCCAGGATGAGCGGCCGCCCCGGCACGAGGCGGTGTACGTCGTAGCCGTATCCGATGCGCATGGGGACCGAGGGATGGGCGGAGGCAGCGGGCGCTACTCGGCGACGAGGCCCACCGGGCTCCAGTGCTCCCAGAGGATCTGCGCCAGCTCCCAGTCTCCGGGCGTGGTGATCTTCATGTTGCGCGGGCTGCCCGGCACGATCTGCACGGGCCGGCCCAGCCGCTGGACGAGGTCCACGTCGTCGGTGGCCGTGTAGCCGTCGGCGGCGGCCTGCGTGTGGGCGGCCTCGAACCAGTCTTTGCGGAAGCCCTGCGGGGTCTGCATCCGCAGGAGCCCCTCGCGCGGCACCGTCTCGCCGAACCGGCCGCCCTGCCCTTTGCGCAGCGTGTCTACGGCGGGGATGGCGAGCGCCGCCGCGCCGTACTCGCGCACGGCCCCGATGACGGCCGAGAGCCGCTCCGGCTCCAGGAACGGCCGTACGGCGTCGTGGACGAGCACGACTTCGACGGCGGCCGGCACCGCCGCCAGCGCGGCCCGCACGGACGCCTGCCGCGTCTCGCCGCCCTCGATCACGGCCAGCAGCTTGGTCAGCCCGCTGGAGCGCAGCTCGGCGTCCAGCGCGGCGACGGCGTCGGCGGGGGCGGCCAGCAGCAGGTGGTCCACCTCGCCGTGGGTCTCGAACATGCGCAGTGTCTGCACCAGCAGCGGCTGCCCCCCGAGCCGGCGGAACTGCTTGCGGTGCCCTCCCAGCCGCGTCCCCTCCCCCGCCGCGGGGATCAGGACGGCCACCTCGCTCCGGGTCTTGGATCGGCGGGGCATCGTTGGATCGGGGTCTCGGGGCCGGGAGGGAGCACGCCCGTAGGCTGGATGCCGCACACGAACGCGAACAACACGAGCGCAGGCGAGCACGCTCAGATGATAAGCATCGCGTCGCCGAAGGAGAAGAGGCGGTATTCTTCCTTGATGGCCTCCTGGTACGCCTCCATCATGAAGTCGTACCCGGCGAAGGCCGCCACCAGCATCAGGAGCGTGCTCTTGGGCATGTGGAAGTTGGTGATGAGCCGCTCGGTAATCATGAACTCGTAGGGCGGATAGATGAACTTGTCGGTCCACCCCTGCGAGGCTTTGAGCGTGTTCGAGGCCGACAGGCTCGACTCGATGGCGCGCACGACGGTCGTCCCGACGGCCGTGACGTGGTTCGTCTCGGAGAGCAGCGCCCGGTTGACACGCTCGGCGGTCTCGTCCGGAATATAGTAGTTCTCCGAGTCCATGCGGTGCTTCGTGAGATCCTCGACCTCGACCGGCCGGAACGTGCCGAGCCCGACGTGGAGGGTCACCGGCGCCACCTGGATGCCGGCGTCGGCGATCGCGCCCACCAGGTTGGGCGTGAAGTGGAGCCCGGCCGTCGGCGCGGCCACGGCCCCGCGCTCCTCGGCGAAGATCGTCTGGTAGCGCGAGCGGTCCTCGTCCTCCACGTCCCGCTTGATGTAGGGTGGCAGCGGGGTCTGCCCGATCTCGTCGATCTTGGCGTAGAGTTCCTCGTTCGTCCCCTCGAAGGCGAAGCGGATCGTGCGCCCGCGCGACGTGGTGTTGTCGATGACCTCGGCCACGAGCCCGTTCTCGAAGTAGAGCTTGTTGCCGATGCGGATCTTGCGGGCGGGATCGACGATGACGTCCCACAGGCGGCTCTCGGGGTTGAGCTCGCGCAGCAGGAAGACCTCGATGCGCGCGCCGGTCTTCTCCTTGTTGCCGAAGAGCCGCGCCGGGAACACCTTGGTGTCGTTCACCACCAGCACGTCGCCCGGCCCGAAGTAGTCGAGGATGTCGCGGAAGGAGCGATGCTCGATGGCCTCGTTCGCGCGGTCGAGGACCATCAGGCGGGCACTGTCCCTCGGCTCGGCGGGGTACTTCGCGATGAGGTTCTTGGGGTACTCGTAGATGAAATCGGAGAGCTTCATGGACGGCACAGAAGGCTTCGGGCGTTGCGTCGGGAGGGGCCGCGGAGAGATCGGGCAGCGAGAGTGGGGGCTTCGGGCCCCGGCGGGAAGTACGCCGCCGAGGGGCCGAAGGATCTGCGGGCGGACGCAGCGGTCCCCCGCACCGGCTTGCGCGCCGGCCGGATGCATCGTACCATCCAGCGGTCGCCTGCCGTCGTGAAATTCGGCGCGTAATATACGTGCGTTCGGCAGCGGCTCCAAACCGCCCGTGAACGCTCGCGGCTCCCCGCGCCCGGTTTTGGCTCGAATTCACAGACCCCATGCTGCCCGGCGCCGCCTCTTCGCCGCCGCCCTGCTGCTCCTCCTCATCGCCGCGTGCGACCCCGGCCTCGAACCGCCCGAGATGCCCGCCGTGGGCACCATCCAGGGCGTCGTCTCCTACGTGGGCGGCCCTGCCGCCTGGCCGCCGGACTCGGCGATCCACGACCTCCGGTTCTTCGCGCTCCCCTTCGTCCCCACGGACACGCTCGACTTCTTCCGCGACCTCAACCTGCTCGTCTTCAGCGACCCGCTAACGGAACGGGTGGCGCAGGAGGCCTTCGTGGTGCCATCCGTGCCGGCGGGCGTCTACGTCTACAGCGGGGTGGCGCAGCAGTTCAGCGACGACCTGCTGGACTGGCGGCCCGTCGGGCTCTACGCCGGCGCGGGCGGCGTCTTCGAGGTGCGCCCCGGCGCGACTACCGAACTCACCCTCACCGTCGACTTCTCGGACCTGCCTCCCTTCCCCCCCGGCCCGGCTCGATGACGCGCGCCCTGCTCTTCCTCGCCTTCCTGTGGCCCGGGGCCGCGCTCGCGCAGACGGGCCGCATCGACGGCACCGTGCGGGATGCCGGCGGGGAGCCCCTGCCGGGCGTCAACGTCGTGGCCGAGGGCACCGGGCGCGGCGCCGCGACGGATCTCAGCGGGCGCTA
>JAWWAN010000417.1:0-4069 GCA_033721675.1 Rhodothermales bacterium
ACGTGGAGCGCGTGGTCTGGACCCAGGAGGAGCCGGCCAACATGGGCGCGTGGAGCTTCCTCCGCTACCGCCTGGACGACCTCCTGGAGGACCTCCACGGCGACTGCGCGAAGCGCGTGGCCTACGCCGGCCGGCCGGCCAGCGCCAGCCCGGCCACCGGCAGCGCCAAGGTGCACGAGCTGGAGCAGGCGAAGCTCATCGGCGAGGCGCTCGGGGCGTAGCGCGCGCTGCGACTACGTGCCAAAAGGGCGCTGCCGAAATCAACCGGCAGCGCCCTTTGCGTTGCATGCAAACAGGCAGCCCCCCGTATGGGAAGCTGCCTGCGCAGAACGATAAATTCGTCACCCGAGGCGGGTGATGCGCCTAGTAGCGGCGGTTGTGCTTGCGCGCGTTGCGGGCCGCCTTCTCCTTGGCGATCCGGCGCTCCTCCGACGGCTTCGTGTACGACATGTTCTGCCGGTAGAGGCGCAGCACGCGGCTGCGGTTGACGGCGCGCTTGAAGCGGCGCAGCGCCCGGTCGATGTTCTCCTTGTCGCGAACCTTGATGCCGACTCCTACCTGATGAGACGCCAAAGCAAATCCCCTCCTATCGGGTGTTTTACGTGCTGAATTCGGGTCATAGCCGCACAATATACTCGGCGCGGACCTCTTCAAACAAGCACGCCGCGATGAAGTTTCCACGGATGCCGGGCCGGGCGGAGGCAAGAAAGGCACCCCCGCCCGGCCCGGTCCCGTCCGTCGGTCACTGCCCGCCGCGATAGTCTGCGACGGCCGCCAGGGTGAGCTGGTGGACGCGCGGCGAGCGCTCGCGCTCGGCGGCGGTCAGCAGGTAGTCCATCGTCGCCCCGTCGCCGACGGCGCGGAGGGCCATCAGCGCCTGGATGCGCTCCCCCTCGGCGGCGCGCGATTCGTAGATCGAGAGGAGCGCGGGGATGGCGGCCCGCAGGTCCACCTTCTCGCTGTGGTAGGTGGCGAAGAAGGTGATCTGCTGGAGCGCTTCCTGCCGGATCTGCGCCACGGGCGAGTCCAGCGATTCAGCGAGCTGGAGGGCCACCAGCGTCCATTCGGTGGCTTCCATCGTGGCGAGGCGGGCCTCGGCGTCCTGGGCGACGGCGGGGGCGGCGGCGCACAGCGCCACCAGGCCCGCCAGCAGCGGCACCGCGAGGCGCCGGCGTACGGGGGTGATCATGGGTTCCCTCCCTCAAGGGTTCGTTGGCAGTTGCCCGAGGCCCTACGGCCCGCCGCCGCCGAAGGTTACGAAGGGGTGCTAATTTATTAACAGGAAGGCCCCAGAACATAGAGGCCGCTGCGCGCTATCTTGTCTGGCCCCGGCCCCGTCCTCGCTGCGTCCATGCCTGGTTCTTCGCTGACCCTCGTCCTCGCCACGCGCAACCCCGGCAAGGTGGCCGAGATGCGCGCATTGCTGGCGGATCTGCCCGTCGTGCTGCGGAGCGCGGCCGAGATCGAGGGCGCGCCCGAGGTGGAGGAAGACGCGCCGACGCTCGAAGGCAACGCGCTCAAGAAGGCCCGCGCGCTGCACGCCCACACCGGCCTGCCCGCCCTCGCCGACGACACCGGCCTGGAGGTCGATGCGCTCGGCGGCGCGCCCGGCGTCCACTCGGCGCGCTACGCCGGCCCCGCCGCTGCCGATGCCACCAACCGCGCCCGCCTGCTGCGTGAGCTAGGCGGCACCGCAGACCGCACCGCCCGCTTCCGCACCGTCATCGCCTTCGTGGAGGACGGCAGAGTGCGCACGTTCGAGGGCACCTGCGAGGGGCACATCCTCCACGAGGAGCGCGGCACCGGCGGCTTCGGGTACGATGCCCTCTTCGTGCCCGAAGACCACGACCGCACCTTCGCCGAGCTACCGCCCGATGCGAAGAATGCCATCAGCCATCGGGGCCGTGCCCTGCGCGCCTTCATCCACTACCTCCGCGAACGGATAGGATGAGGGAGCCGCTGCACCGAGCGGGCGGGCCCACTCCGGGATCGAAATAACTCATGGTCGCACTCGTACAGCGCGTGAAGGACGCCTCGGTGGAGGTGGATGGCGAGGTGGTGGGCGCCATCGGGCCGGGGCTGCTGATCCTGCTCGGCGTGCACGTGGACGATACGGAGGCCGAGATCGCGTGGCTGGCGCGCAAGTGCGCGAACCTGCGCATCTTCAACGACGACGCGGGCCTCATGAACCGCTCGCTGATGGACGTCGGCGGCGAGGCCCTGGTGGTGTCTCAGTTCACGCTCTACGGAGACGCCGCGAAGGGCAACCGGCCCTCGTTCATCGCCTCGGCGCGGCCCGAGAAGGCGGAGCCGTTCTACGAGCGCTTCGTCGAGGCGCTCGCCGGCCACCTCGGCACGGCGGTTCAGACGGGCGTCTTCGGCGCGATGATGGACGTGCGCCTCGTCAACGACGGCCCCGTCACGCTGTGGGTGGAAAAGCAGCCGTGAGGCGTGGAGCGCGGAGGTCATCGGGCGCAGCGAAGGCGGCGCCTCTCTTCGGTTCAGGATTGTGCCATGCCGCGCCGGCGAGATCCCTCGGCCTGCGCCCTCCGCTCGGGATGCCATGGAAACGAGGGTCGGTATAAAGGGCGAGGGGGCATCGCAGGCATACACGGTTCAGGCCGCCACGCCCTATCTTCCAGTCCCCAGTCCCCAGTCCCCAGTCCCCAGTCCCCAGTCCCCAGTCCCCAGTCCCCGATGAAACGTCTCACGCTGTTCTCCGTGCTCGCGCTGGCGCCGCTCCTGGCGTATGCTCAGGCGGACTTCGTCCTCCACAACGCCCGCATCTACACCGTCGACGAGGCGCAGCCCATGGCGCAGGCACTCGCTGTGCGGGGCGAGCGCATCCTGATGGTCGGCTCGGATGCTCAGGTGCTCGGGGCCTATCCGGAGGCGGAGCGCCGGGATGCCGGCGGCCGGGCCGTCATCCCCGGCCTCATCGACGCGCACGCGCACCTCATGGGGCAGGGCGTGGCGATGCTCCAGGTAGACCTCGTCGGCACCGGGTCCGTCGGCGAGATCATCGAACGGATGCGGGACTTCGAGCAGACGCTGCCCGCCGGCGCCTGGCTCACCGGGCGCGGGTGGGACCAGAACGACTGGCCCGCCGCCGCAGACGGCACGCACCCCTTCCCGACGCGGCAGGACCTCGACGCCGCCTTCCCGGACCGCCCCGTCTGGCTGCGCCGCATCGACGGGCACGCCGCCTGGGCCAACACCGCCGCGCTCCGCGCCGTCGGCCTCGAGGTGCTCGCCGGGATGGATGACCCCGAGGGCGGCCAGATCATCCGCGATGCGCAGGGCCAGCCCACCGGCGTCTTCATCGACACCGCGATGGGGTACGTGGGCAGCAAGGCGCCGGGGTTCACCGACGCGCAGTACGCGCAGGCCCTCCAACTCGCCATCGGCGAGGCCGTGCGCCTCGGGCTCACCGGCGTCCACGATGCCGGCATCGACCGCGCCGAGGTCGAGCTCTACCAGCAGGCCATCGACGCCGGCCGGTTCGACCTGCGGCTCTATGGCATGATCGGGGGGGCGGGCGCGACGTTCGACCACTTCTGCCGCGAGGGGCTGATCTACGACTATGGCGGCAAGCTGACGGTCCGCTCCGTCAAGCTCTACATGGACGGCGCCCTCGGCAGCCGGGGCGCGGCGCTGCTGGCGCCCTACAGCGACGATCCCGGCAACGTCGGCCTCCTTCGCGAGCCCCCCGAGACGTTCGAGCAGAAGGTGCGGCGCGCGCTCGCCTGCGGCCTCCAGATCAACACCCATGCCATCGGGGACCGCGGCAACCGCGTCGTGCTCGACGCCTACGAGGCCGGCTTCCGCGACCTCGGGCGCGGGCCGGGCCGCCACCGCATCGAGCACGCCCAGATCGTCGCCCTCGAAGACATTCCGCGCTTCGCAGACCTCGGCCTTATCGCCTCGATGCAGCCCACGCATGCCACGAGCGACATGTACTGGGCCGAGGATCGCGTCGGTGCGGAGCGCGCCCGGGGCGCCTACGCCTGGCGCGCCCTCCTCGACGCCGGCGCCCGCCTTGCCTTCGGCTCCGACTTCCCCGTCGAGC
>JAWWAN010000418.1:0-4066 GCA_033721675.1 Rhodothermales bacterium
CCGCTCCGCGCAGCGGCCTCACCGCCTGACCCGCACTCCCAGCGACGGGCTGAGATAGACCTGCCCCCCGAGCACCTGCCCGATGGCCATCGTCAACTCGCTGGCGCTGCCTTTCAGGACGAAGCCCTGGGCGCCCGCTTCCAGCGACCGCTCGACGTAGCTGACCTCCCGGTGCCCGGACTGCATGAGGCAGCACCGGCCCGGCCAGCGTTCCCGGATGGCTTCTACCAGGTCGATCCCGCTCATGCCCGGCAGCGAGATGTCGATCAGGACCACGTCGGGCGCGAGCGTCGCGAGCTCCGTCAGGGCCTCTTCGCCGCTGACGGCGGCCCCGCACACCGCGAGGTCCGGCATGCTCTCGATGAGCTCGCACAGCATCAGCCGCATGATGGGATGGTCTTCGACGACGTAGATGGAATGCGGCATGGGCGGCCTCACCGCTCGTGACCGGACTATGAGGACGTGTCCCGGCGGAGGGACCCGACGGGGGTACGGACGGTGACGCGCGTTCCGCGCCCGGGGGCGGCCTCGATCTCCAGGTCCCCCCCGAAGAGCCGCAGCCGCTCGCGTACGCTGAAGAGGCCGAGCCCGTCTTGCGCTCCGCGCTGATGCGCCGCCGCCTCCGGATCGAAGCCGCGCCCGTCGTCACGCACGACGATGACGAGGTGGCTGCCGTCCTCCGAGATCTCGACGACGGCGCCGTCGGTCTCGGCGTGCTTGACGACGTTGAAGAGCAGTTCGCGCACGACCTGGAAGAGGAGCACGCGCATGTCTTCGTCCGGGAGGTAGAAGGGCTGCGCGGCCTGCACCGTGACGTCCAGCCCGTGCTGTTCTGCCATCTGCGTGCGAAGCCAGATGAGCGCATCGGTCAGCCCCTCCGTCTTCAGGATCGGCGGGCTGAGGTCGACCGTCAGGCTGCGCGTGGTGGAGATGGCCGTGGTGAGCCACTCGTCGATCCGGGCGAGTTCGCGCGTCAACGGCTCGTGCTCGGTGGTCTCGGCTTCCCGCCGGAGGAGATCCAGCTTCATCTGGATGCCGTAGAGGCGTTGCTGGAGATCGTCGTGGAGGATCCGCGAGATCCGGCGGCGCTCCTCCTGCTCGGCCATCGTCAGGCGGGAGGCCAGGTTCCGGACCTGGATGGTGCGTTCCTCGACGCGCTGCTCCAGGGTTTCCTCGGCCTGCTTCCGCTCGGTATTGTCTCGCATCACATTGGCATAGCCGCGCAGCGCGCCGTCCGGGAAGCGCAGGGCCGTAATCACGCCGGTGCCCCAGAACCGCGAGCCGTCCTTGCGGACGTGCCAGCGTTCGTCGGTGGCCTGCCCGGCCGCTTCGGCGGCGGCCAGCTCGCGTTCCACCTGGCCGGCGGCCCGGTCCGCCTCGGTGAAGAGGAAGGCCGCCTCCTGCCCCACGGCCTCGTCCTCGGCATAGCCGAAGAGGCGCTCGGCGCCGGCGTTCCAGGTGGTGATCAGGCCCTGCAGGTCTATCGTGATCATCGCATATTCCTCGACGCTCTCCACGAGGAGGCGGTAGCGTTCTTCCGCCTTGCGGCGGGCCTCCTCCTGCCGCCTGCGCTCGGTGATGTCGACGAACATGATCACGACGCCGTCGATCCGGTCCTCGACGGTGCGGTAGGGGCGCATCCGCATCAGGTACCACGCCCCCGCGTGCCCTCGCACCTCCATCTCCACCATCACCAGGTCCCGCCGCACCCGCTCGGCGTCTTCCACGAGGTCGTCGTAGTCGATCGTGTGGGTCAGGTGCGTGATGGGGCGGCCGACGTCGCCGGGCATCACGCTGAACAGCTCGGCGATGCGCGGGGTATAGCGCTGGATGCACAGGTGGCGGTCCAGAAACAGCGTGCCGATCTCGGTCGAGTCCATCAGGTTTTGCAGGTCGCTGTTGCTCTGGCTGAGCTCCTCGACCTTGCTCTTGAGCTCCTGATTGACCGTCTCCAGCTCTTCGTTGACGGACTGCAGCTCCTCCTTCGAGGTCTCCAGCTCCTCCGCCGTCGATTTGTACTCCTCGTTGATGGACTGCAACTCCTCATTGGAGGCCTTCATCTCCTCGCGGGACGACTCGTACTCCTCGACCGTCGCCTGGAGGTGCTCCCGCAGATGCTGCACTTCGTCCAGGTACCGGGCCCGCTCGGCCCGGTCCGTCCCGGTACCGGCGCCGGGCTCCGCGCCTTCGCCGATGAGGCCGGTCGTCTGCACCTCGGCGAAGAGCACCAGCGCCTCGTCTTCAGAGCCCGTCTCTCCGCGACCGGGTATCACAATGAGGTGCACCCACCCGGTATCTCCGTTGAAGGCGACCTCGACGGCGTGGGTGCTGGTGCGCTTTCCGTTCTCGAAGGCGTGATGCAGCGCGGCCTGGAGATCCAGGCGCAGCTCCGGGCGCACCTCGCGCAGGATGTCGTTTGAGGGCACCCCGCCCGGCCGCTGCAGATACCGCCCCGCGGTCTCTGAAAGATGGAGGATCTCGAAGTTGCGCCCGACGAGCACGCTGGGCGGGGCCTGCTGCTCCAGCAGCTCCCGGTGCCGTTCCAGCTCGGACTGCGAGCGGTGCATGGCCTCCGTGTGGATCGGCGTCCGCTCGTGCGCGAGCTCCAGCGCCGGGAGCCGGGGCACGTCGCCGGTCTCCATCCGCTGATAGATCCGCTGCTTCTTGACGACGGGACGGAACAGACGCCCCTCCCCGTCGGCGGATTCGGCACTGCCCAGAAACAGGAATCCACCGGGGCGCAACCCGTAGTGGAAGAGCCGGAAGACTCTCCCCTGCAGCTCCCGGTTGAGGTAGATTAGCAGGTTGCGGCAGGAGATGAGATCCAGCCTGGAGAAGGGCGGGTCTTTGAGGAGGCTGTGCTGGGCGAAGAGCACCCGCTCGCGCACCTCCTTCTTGATGCGGTAGTGGTTGCCGTCTCGGGTGAAGAAGCGCCGGAGCCGTTCCTCCGAGAGGTCTGCCCCGATGGAGTCCGGGTAGAGGCCCTGGCGCCCGTAGGCCAGGGCCGCCTGGTCGAGGTCGGAGGCGAAGACCTGGAGGTCCAGCATCGGGTCGGTCTGTGCGGCGCTCTCCAGGAGCAGCATCGCGAGGGTGTAGGCCTCCTCGCCGGTCGCGCAGCCGGGCACCCAGACCCGCACCTGGCGATCCGGCCGGGCGTCTTCGAGCACCCTCGGGATGACCCGCTCCGCCATCGCCGCCCACGCCTCCCGGTCCCGGAAGAAGTGGGTCACGCTGATGAACATGCTCTTCAGCAACGCCTGCGCCTCGGCCGGATGATTCTTCAGGAAGCGAAGGTAGCCGGCCAGCGTCTCGATCTGGTTCACCTGCATCCGCCGCCCGATGCGGCGCAACACGGTGGACTGCTTGTAGTTGGTGAAGTCGTGCCCGGTGCGGCTGCGAAGGTAGGAAAGAATCTGGTAGAGCGCGTCGGAGTCGTCTTGCGGAAGTACACCCGAGGGGCCGGGGATCTGGATGCGGCGGTGGTTCTTGCTGAACTCGACCACCCGCTGCGCCAGCGCTTCCGCCGGGAGGATCAGGTCGACCAGGCCGGTGGCGATGGCACTCCGGGGCATCGCGTCGTACTCGGCGTCGGCGGGGTCCTGCGCCATGACGACGCCCCCCTGCTCTTTGATCGCCTTCAGGCCCAGGGTGCCGTCGGTACCGCTCCCGGAGAGCACGACGCCGACGCACGTGCGGCGCCCATCGGCCAGGGACCGGAAGAAGCGGTCGATGGGCGCCCGCCGCCCCCTCGGCTGCTCGAAGTCCGCCAGGTCGAGGTGGTGGTTCGTGACGAGCAGGTTCTTGTTGGGAGGGATGACGTAGACGTGGCCCGGCTCGAGCGCCTGCCGCTCGGTGACCTGCTGGACGGCGAGGGTGGTGCGCGTCTGGAGCAGTTCGGCGAGCTGGCTCTGGCGCTCGGGATCCAGGTGCATGACCACGACGAAGGCCACCCCGCCGCCGTCCTCCGGGACGGCCTTGAAGAAGCGCTGCAGCGCCTCCAGCCCGCCCGCCGAGGCCCCGATCCCCACGACGAGCACATCCTCGTCGAACTCCTCGCGTTCCGAGG
>JAWWAN010000419.1:0-4066 GCA_033721675.1 Rhodothermales bacterium
CGCCCGGCGACCACCAGGGCTACGAATACGCCCGCGTCTCGAACCCCACGCGGACGGCGCTCGAAGGCAACCTCGCCGCGCTCGAAGGCGCCGCCCACGGCGTCTGCTTCGCCTCCGGCATGGCCGCCATCGACGCCCTCTGCAAAGGCCTCCGGCCGGGCGACCACGTGGTGGCCTCCAACGACCTCTACGGCGGCACCTTCCGCCTCTTCACGAAGGTCTACGAACCGTTCGGCCTCGTCTTCAGCTTCATCGACATGACCGACCTCGGCGCCGTCGAGGCGGCGCTGCGGCCCGAGACGAAGCTGCTCTGGGTGGAGACGCCCACGAACCCGCTCATGCGCATCGTGGACATCGCGGCGCTCAGCGATCTCGCCCACACGCACGGGATCGACGTGGCCGTGGACAACACGTTCGCCACGCCGTTCCTCCAGCAGCCCCTCGCCCTCGGCGCCGACCTCGTCATGCACTCGACGACGAAGTACCTCGGCGGCCACTCGGACGTCATCGGCGGCTTCGTCGGCACAGACCGCGAGGACTGGGTAGAGACGCTGCGCTTCCAGATCAAGAGCACGGGCGCCGCCCCCGGCCCGATGGATTGCTTCCTGACGCTGCGCGGCACCAAGACGCTGCACCTGCGCATGGAGCGCCATTGCGCGAATGCCCGCCGCATCGCCACCTTCCTGGACGACCACCCGAAGGTGGCGCACGTCCGCTATCCCGGCCTGCCGTCCGACCCCGGCCACGCCCTCGCCAGCCGGCAGATGCGCGACTTCGGCGGGATGATCGCGTTCACGCTGGCCGACGACTCGATGGACGCGGCGGTGCGGGTGCTCACCGGCACGCGCGTCTTCGCCCTCGCCGAGAGCCTGGGCGGCGTGGAGAGCCTGATCGAGCATCCGGCCTCGATGACGCACGCCTCCATCCCGCAGGTCGAGCGCCACAAGGCCGGCCTCGAGGATTCGCTCATCCGCCTCTCCGTCGGCATCGAAGACGCCGACGACCTCGTAGAGGATCTGGACCGGGCGCTCGCACGGTAGGGGCAGGGAACGGGCCGGGCGGGGCGCGATGCTCGATGGGCTCAGGCGACGATCACGGTGACTTCGGCGACGGGGTTGAGGCCGTCTTCGAAGGCGGGGTCGCGGTCCGGCTGGGTGTTGCCGGCGGCGTCCACGGCGCGCACGCGGAGGGTGTGGGTGCCCGGCGCGGCGTCCCAGCGGAACTGCCACGGCGTCCACACGGCGGGGAAGGGGTAGGCGAGGCCGTCGGCCACCTGCTGCGCGTCTTCCACCGCGGGGTGCGCGGCGGCGATCGCCTCGAAGGAGACGAGTGCAGCCGGCGCGAACGGCGCGCCGTCGATGGATACCTCGACGCGGGTGATGGCGGCGAGCCCGCTGACGGCGAAGCCCTGGATGAGCGTGGCGCCGGCGGGCAGCACCTGCGCCTCAACCGGGTCGGTCACCTTGGAGGCTGCCTGCATCGCCACGCCGTCGTCGAAGCCGAGCACCTGCTGGTAGGTGCCGAAGGCGTCGTCGTCGCCGGTGGCCTCGATCCGCACGAGCCACTTGACGCTCTGGTAGCCGTAGCCGTCGAAGACCATCAGGCGGACCGGTGCGCCGTGGTCCCGTTCCAGCGGGAGGCCGCCCATCTCGGTGACGAGGAGGGGCTCGTAGAAGCCGGGCGCGAACGGCCCGTAGACGGCCTCCACGCGCAGGTTGTTGGTGAAGCCGTCGGCGCCGTAGAGGCGGAGGCGGCGCGCCCGGTCGCGGTCCAGCCCGGCGCGGTCGAGGACGGTGCGGAGCGGGACGCCGCGCCAGAGCGTAGTGCCCGTCAGGCCGGGGAACTCGTTCGTGTCCGTGATGCAGCGCAGCGTCTTGAGCACGGGCAGCGCGTTTGCGGCCTCGGCCTCCAGCTCGGCCAGCGTGAGGGCGAGGGGCGTGGCGACGAGCCCGTCCACCTGAAGCCGCCACGCGGCGGGGTCGAGGTCGGGCATCGCCCAGCCGGGCACGGCGCCTTCGGCCCCGTTCTCCACGTACAACCCGCCCTGCGCCTCGGGGATCTCGGGGGGCGTCAGGAAGGGCACGGCGCCGCCCTCGATGCGCGGCGTGACGGTGTTCTCGTCGCACCCGGCCAGCGGCACGAACGCGAGCCCCACGAGCGCACCGCCGGCGGTCTTCAGAAAGGCACGGCGGCCGGGCGGCGCGGGCGGTCGCTGGGGCATCACAGGGGAGCGGAATCGGAGCGATGAGGAGACGGAGAAACGGGGAGGCGGCAATTTGTTTCTCGCGCGCCCGTCCTACTACGCCGCCCCCGGCCCGTTCACCCAGTCCTTCCCGGCCCCTCAGTTGTCCTCCGCGCCGTCGGCGATCCACTGGCGGACGGCGGCGATCGCCTCGGCCGAGAGGGCCGGGCGGCCCAGCGGCATCCGCGCGCCGACGATGCCGGCCCGCCCCTCGATCTTCCAGACGAGGTAGCTGCCCTCCGGGTCGCCAGGCGCGACGCGGTCCAGGGTCGGCATCTCGCGGCTGGGCACGTCCACGAGGTTGGCGAAGCTCTGCCCGGCGCTCAGGTTCAGGCCCTGCTGCGGGGCCGGCCCGGCGTGGCAGCCGGAGACGGCGCAGCTCGTCGAGAAGATGTTCTCCTGGAGGCTGCGGAGCGTCGGCTGAAGGCCGTCGCCGTCGGCGCCGAGCGGGTCGGCATGTTCACAGCCGGCGAGCACGAGCAGGGCGAAGAGGAGGCCGAAGTAGCGCATCGCGAAGAGGGAAGAGGAGGGCATGGGGAAGAGGAAACGGGAACTGGAGAACGGCTGGAGATGGAGTCCCCAGCTCCTGTTTCCCAGTCGCCAGTCCCCCCCTCCTAGAAGTTGAGGATCCGAAAGATGTTGAAGCCCAGCCGGGCCTCGCCGTCGAAGAAGTCGCGGATGTCGAGGTCGCCGCCGCGCAGGTACTGGTCCGAGGCGAGGCCGACCGTGTTGCTCAGGACGATCTGGAAGTTGTGGCCGCCGAGGGCGATCT
Organism: Rhodothermales bacterium; assembly: GCA_033721675.1. GTDB lineage: Bacteria > Bacteroidota > Rhodothermia > Rhodothermales > JAWWAN01 > JAWWAN01. Next base: position 3,015 of record JAWWAN010000419.1, read on the forward strand.
CCAGGCCGCCGCCCCACGAGTCGAACCGGATGTCGTTGCCGAACGTGGCGGTGCGCGTGTAGCCGCTGACGATGGGCACCCACTCGGCCACGAGGGCGAGCTCGCCGCGCCGGAGGCCGGTGAGGCGGTAGCGCCCACCGAGGCCGAGCGTCAGCAGCGCCGCCTCGCCGTCGGTGTCTTCGGCGGCGTTGAACGTGACGCCCGGCACGAGGGCGAGGCCGAGCCGCCCGGCGACGGCGCGCGTGGCGGAGACCTGCCCGCTGAACTTGAACGCCTCGCCCCGGAGGCGGTCCTCCCCGGCCGTTGCCTCCGTCACCCAGTTGACCGAGACGTGGGCGGCCAGGCCGAGCGGCGACCCGCGCGCGCCGCCCTGCCGGAGAAGCCGGTAGCGCGCGCTCAACTCCACGTTGTCGGCGGCGTTGGAGCGGGCGAGGGCGACGAGGAACGCATCGGTGACGGCGTAGCCGAGGCTGAGGTAGATGATGCCGCTGCCGTCCAGCCCGTAGAGCGCGTCGTAGCCGGCCGAGAGGGGCGGGTTGAAGCGATGGCTGATCAGGAAGAGCCAGCTTCCGGCATCGAGCGCGCGCGCCGTCGGCAGGTTGACCACCTTCCACCCGGCGAACGGGAAGGCGGGCGCCGTGGGGGCCTCCTGCCGGCGCTGCGCCACGGTCTCGGCGTCCAGGCTCTCGATCCACGCGGCCAGCGTGTTCACCTCCTCGTCGCTCAACGTCTCGCCCGAGAACGGCATCTGCATGCCGACGATGCCGGGCGCCCCGCGCACCTTCATCATCAGGTAGCTGCTGTCCGGCGCGCCGGGGTGGACGCGCAGCAGCGCCGGCTGCTCGGTGCTCGGCACGCCCACCGTCGCGCCGAAGAACTGGCCGGGCGAGAGGTCCATGCCCATCTGCGGATTCGGGCCGGCGTGGCAGCCGGCCTGGGTGCAGCTCCGCGCGAAGATCTCGGCGACGCGGGCTTCGAGGTCCTGGCCGGCGGCGGGCGCGGCGAGCAGGAGCGTCACCACGAGCACGGAAAAGCGCAGCAGATTCGGCATC
>JAWWAN010000420.1:0-4065 GCA_033721675.1 Rhodothermales bacterium
GAGCAGGCCGCGCCGGGCCAGCTCCAGGCGGGCCATGCCCGTCCACCGCAGCGTGTGCTTGCTCCGCGTATAGTCGTAGCCGACGGCGCCGTCTTCGGAGAGCTTGATGCACCAGACGATGCGGCGGAGCGCCCGCTGCCGGCGTGCCATCCACAGCACGGTGCCGGTCCAGAGCACGGCTACGGCCACCCCGGCGAGCGGCAGCGCGAGCACATGGCCGAGGGCGAGCGCCGCGAGCACGAGCGTCGCCACGACGGACCCCGCCGCCAGTGCCGTCAGGTGGGTGGCCTGCCGCCGGGCCTGCCACTGCACCTCTTCGTTGTCGAAGACCTCGTACCAGTGCGACATGGACGTCCTCCGCATCCGAGCGCGCGGCGTCTGGCCGGGGCTGCACGGCGCCGCTAGTTCTTACATCGGCCGCACTCCGAAAAGTTCGGCGTGCGGGGGTTGGGGCGCGCCAAATGCCCCGGGGCGTTACGTTTCGTATCGCCCGTGGGGTGTGCGCCTTTACCCCGGCCGGCCCCGTCTGCAACCCACCGCCGACCCCGCCGATATAAGGGCCGCGCGTCCATCCACCCCCGCCCCCGTGTCTATGCCCGCCCGCCGGCTGTTCCTGACGCTGCTGCTGCTGATGACCGCCCTGCCGGCAGCCGCGCAGGTCGTCGTGCGTGGGACGGTGGCCGACGCCGATACGGGCGCCCCGCTGGCGGCGGCGACGGTCCATGTGGAAGGCACCTACCGGGGCACGATCACGAATGCCGACGGCGTCTTCGAGCTGCAGGTGCCCGATGGGCCGTCCGTCCTCGTCGTTCGCTACATCGGCTACGCGACGGCGCGCATCGCGGTCGAGGGGGCGGAGCGGCTCGCGGTGCGCCTGGAGCCGGTCGCCTACACGCTCGGCGAAGTCGTCGTGACCGGCGAGGACCCCGCCGTGCGCATCATGCGCGAGGTCATCGAGCGGAAGCAGCGGTGGCGCGCGGCGCTCACGTCTTACCGGGCCGAGGCCTACAACCGCTTCACGCTGCGCAACGATACGGGCATCGTCTCCATCACGGAGTCCCTCACGGACGCCTTCTGGGACCGCGACGAAGGGATGCGCGAGGTCGTCAAGGCCCGCCGCGAGACCGCCAACTTCTACGTCGACGAGGCCCTCCCGGCGGCCTTCTTCGTCACCAACCTCTACGACGACGACATCGAGATCAGCGGCCACCGCCTCATCGGCGTCACCCATCCGGACGCCCTGCGGCACTACGACTTCCGCCTCGTCGGCACGCGCCGCCTCGACGACCGCACCGTCTACGACATCACCGTGACGCCCCGGAACCGACGCAAGAGCGCCTTCGAGGGGCAGGTGGCCGTGCTCGACAGCGCCTTCGCCCTGCTGGGCGTCGAGCTGCGGCCCGGCCCGTCGTTCCGCTTCCCGGCGCCCATCGAGCGCTTCGACGTGACCTATCGCCAGCAGTTCTCCAACTCCGGCGGCGACTTCTGGCTGCCCGTCGACTTCCGGGCGGAGATCGTGGCCGAGGTGAAGATGGGGCCGCTGCTCGCCTTCCCGGCGTTCCACGTGGACCAGGTCTCGCGCTTCACCGACTACGTTGTCAACGTCGCCCTCCCGGATTCACTCTTCGCTTCGGACGATCTCGTGCGCGTGGACTCGGTGGCCCTCGCCGGAGAGAATCTGTTGGAGGCGGACGGCGCCGCCGTGCCGCTCTCGGCCCCCGAGCGCGTCGCCTACGCCGGCATCGACAGCACGATGGGCCTGGAGACCGCGTTCGCCCCGACCGGCATGCTGGCCCGCTTCGTCCGCACCGGCAGTGGGGAGGGCAGCGCCTCGGCCTCCGTCGGGGGCGGCAGCGGATTGCTCTCCGTGCTCGACGTCCAGCCCGTGCTCTGGTACAACCGCGCGGATGCCCTCCACGCCGGTCTCCGCCTCGGGATGGATGCCGGCCGCTACGTCCGCCTGCGCGGCGGCGGCGGGTTCTCGACCGGCCCGGACGGTGCCGACCGCTGGAGCTACCGGGCGGGCGTCCGCGCGGAGACGCGCGGCGCGCCCGAGGTCTATGCCGATGCCTCCTACGAGGCCCGCACGGCGCTTCGGTACGGCACCGACCTCTACAACCGGCTCGTCAACAGCGTGGGCGTGCTGCTGGGGGGGGCGGACTACTTCGATTACTACCGCGCCGAGGGGATCCATGCCGAGGCCGGGGTGCGGCTGGATGTGCTCGACGCCACGCTGGCGGCCGGGCTGCGGCGGGAACGGCACCGCCCGCTCGGCCGCACCACCAGCTACGACCTCCTCGGGCAGGGGGAGCCGCTGCGGCCCAACCCGCGCATCGGCCCGGCCGACCTGCACGCCGTCTCGGTGCGCCTGGCCGCCGGCGACGACTTCGACCCGTTCGGCTTCTTCGGCCGCCGCCGCCTCGTGGCCGAGGTCGAGCACAGCCCGGGCGGCGGGTTCGGGAGCGACTTCGAGTACACACGCTTCTCGGTGCTGGCCGACGTGCGCGTGCCGACCTTCTACCGCCGCCGCCTGATCCCCAACGCGCTCGACCTGCGCATCGCAGCGGGTGCGTCTTCTGGCACGTTGCCGGCGCAGCGCGTGGGCACGGTCGACGGCACGCTCGGCGTCTATGCGCCCTTCGGGGCACTGAAGACGCTCGGGGGGCGGCCCTACGAGGGGGATCGTTGGCTCGGCGTCTTCTGGGAGCATCACTTCCGCACGGTGCCGTTCGAGCGGATCGGGCTCGAAGCCGCCGTCGAGCGCGATCTGAGCCTGATCGTCTTCGGCGGCCACGGGCGCACCTGGCTCGATGATGCAGAATCGGCGCCGGCGTTCTACGCCCCGCGCGTGCCCGGCGCGTTTCACCACGAAGTCGGCATAGGCCTCAGCGGCCTCCTCGGCTTCCTGCGCGTCGACGCGGCCTTCCGGCTCGACGCCCCCGGCGTGGGGATCGGCGTGGCCGCCGCGCGCATCTTCTGACGCCCGAAGTGCCGCCGCGCTGCCGTGCGCCGGCCTCAGAACCCGGCGTCGGCCATCCGGCGGACGATGTCCAGGTAGAACGCGTTCGCGTCGAAGGTGTGGGACGTGAGCGTGTTGAGGCCGATCTGCTGGGCGTGATCCGCCTCGACGGTGCCGAGGAACGTACCCCAGCGGGCACTCCCGACCGACACCATGCCGTCGTTCGGCCCCTCGTGCTCGAAGATCACCCCGTTGCCGAACCGAAGAAATGGGTTGACCGGCACCGCCGTGCCCTTGCCGGCGGCGCCGCCGTACGACCAGTATTGCACGTCAGGGTGATCTGGCACGGCAGGGTTGAAGGTCTCCGTCATGTAGTCCGGGCACAGCTCGACGAGCGCCTTCTGGGCGTCGGCCGTGCCGTCTTCGAGCGCCGTCTCGCCCATCCAGTTCGCCAGCTCGACGCCCCACCGGCGGAGGCGTTCGGGCTGGTTGAGCATATGCACGGCGAGGGCCGTGCCCCGGTGCGGCGTCGAGATCGTCGCCAGCACGGTCACGTGCGCGTGGAAGCCGTGCTCGGCGATGAGGAGGCGGGCGTCGAGCCCGCCCATCGAGTGGGCGATGAGGTTGATGCGGTCGGCGCCGGTCTCGCTCAGCACGTGCTCCAGGCGCATCTTCCACATCTCGGCGCGGACGGCCACCGTGTTGTACGACGCCACGTTGGGGGCGTAGGCGAGGACGCCGTGGAGGCGCAGGTTCATCGCCTCCTCGTGCAGATGGCCGCCGCGCCGGAGGCCGGCCAGGATGCCGAAGCCGTGCATCAGCACCACGGGGTGGCGCGTGCGAATCACCGGCGGCTGCGGGAACGGATCCATCCCCACGAGCCGCTTGAGCGCTTTCTCAGGAAGGGTGGCCATGCCGGTCTTACGCACGCCGCGCGGTCTGGATCGATGAGAGGAAGGCTCAGCCTCCGAGGAACAGGGCGACGTCCAGCCCCAGCATGTAGCGCTCCAGCACGAACAGGACGGCGGCGGCCACGAAGGGCACCCGGATGTTGTCGTTGAGCGGGCGCGGCAGGATCTCCGCGGCGGCCCCGAAGGTCATCGCGA
>JAWWAN010000421.1:0-4065 GCA_033721675.1 Rhodothermales bacterium
GGCCACGCCTTCGGGCGCGTCGGCGTGACGGCCGGCCGCGGCCTGGCCTCGCTGCCGGGCGCGCAGCGCCAGCAGAAAGGCAGCGGCGGTACCCCCACGGGCGAGCAGCCCGCTACCAGCCGCAAAGACCTCTTCTGCCACCAGTGCCCGCAGAAGAAGACGCTCAAGGTGGCCGAGTACATCCAGGCCAGCAGCGAGTTCGAGGGGGACAACGTCTCGTTCGCCAAGATCTTCATGCTCAACCACAACGTGGCGCTGAACATCGAGACGCTCGGCGTCGTGCCGACGCGTTACGACGAGGAGCAGCAGAAATACCTGCGCGTCGAGACCGTGGCCGACCTGTGCGACGCCCTCAAGGCCACCTCCGGCTTCCCGCCTCCCTCCGGCATGCTCCCGGCCGTCTTTCTCCCCTTCGGCAAGCAGCTTCGCGGCGCCGCCGAGGAGACCATCGGCTGGCACATCCCGGACATCAACGTACACTGCCGCGACCACGTGGGCGAGCTGGGCGTCTCGCGCGTGATCCTGATCGACTCCGACGCCGGCGGCGGAAGCTGCTCCAAGGTCCTCCTCCACGAGATCGGCCACGCCGTCGGCCTCGGCGACGTCAAGGACTCGACCGACATCATGGGCCCCTGCAACCCCGGCGGCGAGCAGGACCCGCCCATCGGCTGCGAGCCGGACCGCACCGACAACCTGATGCCTGCCAAGGACGTCAAGAAGTTCTGCAGCGCCTCGTTCTGAGCCGATGACCGCCCCGAACGTCACCGTCCGCATCCTCCCCGACGGCGAGGCCCTGGGGCGCGCCGCCGCGGAGGCCGTAGCCGCCGCCCTCGCCGACGCCGCCGCCCGGCAGGACCGCGTGACGCTGGCGCTGGCCGGCGGGAGCACTCCGCGCCGCCTCTACGAACTGCTTGCCGGTCCCTTCCGCGACGCCCTCCCGTGGGACCGCCTCCACATCTTCTGGGGCGACGAACGCCTCGTCCCGCCCGACGACGAGGCCAGCAACTACGCGATGGCGCGGGAGGCCCTGCTGCGCCACGTTCCCCTCCCGCCCGGCCAGATCCACCCCATCCCGACGGACCGCCCCGCCGCCGCCGCCGCCTACACCGCCACATTGCGGCAGACCTTCGGCGACGAGGGGCCGACGTTCGACCTCGCCCTGCTCGGCCTCGGCGACGACGGCCACACCGCCTCGCTCTTTCCGGGCGGGCCGCTCCCGGATGCACCGTGGGCCGCCGCCGTCACCGCCCCCGCGCGCTATGCCGTTCGAGACCGCATCACGCTGACGCTGCCGGCGCTGTGCCGCGCGCGCCGCGTGTTCTTCTTGGTCTCCGGCGAAGAAAAGCGCGCGGCGCTCCACCGCGTCCTGGACGACGCCGACCCCACGCTGCCCGCCACGCACGTCCGCGCCCGCGAAACCGTCACCTGGTTCGTCGACCAAGCCGCCGCGGGCTGACGGGCCCTACGCCCGTGGGGCGGCGGGTCAGAGCGTCACGCCGAGGCAGGGCGCGTAGGCCGCCAGGGCATCGGGCGTCGCCATGCTCTGCTCGTCCAGGTCGATGAGCCGGAGCGGGTTGAGCGCCTCGGGAGGGCAACCCAGCAGGTCCGCCAGCGCCCCGAACGCCCCGGGCGGCTCGAAGCCGCCGTAGAGGAAGACGCGCCCGACGGCCGCGGCGCCGAGGCCGAGGTGGCGCAGCAGGGCGAGCACGAAGTAGCCGCAGTCGTCCGGATCCGCCGCCCCGGCATAGTGACTGAAGTACCAGCGAGCGTGGCGGCAGAGCGTCAGCTCGACGTGCGTGGGGTACCATCCGAGGGCGAGCGTGAAGGGGGCCGTGGTGCGGGGCTGCGCCGCATCGGCCTGTTCCAGATGCTCCACGGCGTTGGCCGCCGCGTGCATGCTGAGCGTCATCCGGTGGTGCGTCTGCGGCAGCAGGCGCAGGATGCGGTCGAAGCGCAGGTGCAGCCGCTCGTCGAGCGCCATCACGTGGTACCACTCCACGGCTGCGCCGTCGCCGAGGGTTTCGGAGTAGACCGGGTCGGCCGTGAGGCGGAGGGGTTTCGGAGACGAGGAGCGGGTCAGCAGCGCGGCGTCGCGGAGCAGCCGCTGCTTGCGTGCTTCGTCCGAGACCTCGACGGGCAGCGGGGCGAAGAACGAGTAGGAGGACGGCGGGTGGAGGGCCACGTAGAGCCGCGCCGCCGCGGACCCCTCGAAGACGTCCGAGAGGGCTTCGGAGAGGGCCTCCTGGCGGCCCGCCACCCCTTCGAGCACGGCCTCGACGACGTCGAAGTCGAACTCGCACACGCCGAGACGGAGGAGGTGGTAACGGTCGCCCCGGCGCTGCACCTCGGCATAGCGCAGCGCCCGGCCGTAGATATCGATGCCCGCCCGCGTCTGCGTATCCATGTCAGGCCGGGGGCCGCTGGGCCGGCCCGTGCGGTGCCGCCGGAGGCATCGTCACTCCCAGCTGGCCGCGTTGAGGAGCGTCACGTCCGGCACTTCCGAGCCGATCTGGTCTTCGGAGTCCGGGTCCTTCAGCAGATAGATCTCTACGCGGCCGGTGTCGTTGAGCGCATAGACGAAGCGGCTGCCGGTGCGCGGCGAGAAGAGGAGCGAGTCCATGTTGAGATCCGCGCCGAGGACCTGATCCCGCAGCGCCGCGAGCGTGTCGTTGCGGAGCCAGATCATCAGCGAGTCCAGCGAGGACGGGAAGTCGTCCGTCTCGCGCTCGTAGAGGATGAGGGCCTGGCTGAGCTTCTTCATGCGCTGGCGCGTCTGCTCGGTCACCTCGCGGGCCTGCTCGATCCGCGCGTAGGGGGCGGTGATGGAAACGTAGAGCCAGTAACCCAGGGCGACGATGGCGATCGCCAGTAATACCTGAATTCCGAGGCGGAGTCCTTGGCTGCTCGAAGCCATGAGCGTCGTGCTCCTGCTAGGATGAGAGGGTGAGGATCGTCGGGTGGGGCGCGCGACCGCAGCAGCGCCGGACTCGAAAATACAGGTTGTCCGCACCGAAATGCAACTGGCCGGCCGCGCCGCCGCCGGAGGGCTTCGCAAACCCTGCGGATGCAGCCACCCCACCCCTGCGGGACACCGACGGGACACCGACGGGCCGCCCAAGTTGCTCGGCCCGTCGTATCTTTCCCCCGGTACCCGCCGGCCGGAGGCTTCCGGCCCCGCCCCTGCCCGCCCCCTGCCCGATGACGCGCCTGCTGATCAACATCGACCACGTCGCCACGCTCCGCAACGCCCGGCGCGAAGTCTTCCCGGATCCCGTCCACGCCGCCGTGCTGTGCGAGCTGGCCGGCGCCGACGGGATCGTGTTCCACCTCCGCGAGGACCGCCGCCACATCACCGACCGCGACGTCCGCCTGCTCAAGGAGACCGTGCGCGGAAAGCTCGACTTCGAGCTCTCCACGGCCGAGGGCGTCGTGGCGATCTGCTGCGAGGTGCAGCCGCACCTGGCGACGCTCGTGCCGGAACGCCGCGAGGAGGTCACCACCGAGGGCGGGCTGGACGTCATCGCCGCCCGCGACCGCCTCGCCGAGGTCATCCCGCGCCTCTACGACGCCGGCATCGGGGAGGTCGCCCTCTTCGTCGACCCCGACCTCGAACAGATCGAGGCGGCCCAGGAGGCCGGCGCCAATGCCATCGAGCTACACACGGGCGACTTCGCGACGGCGGCCGGGCCTGAGGCGCGATGGGAGCAGGCCGAGCGGCTGGCGCGCGGCGCCGAGAAGGCCCATGCGCTGGGCCTGACCGTCCACGCCGGCCACGGCCTCGACTACCACAACTACCCGGTCTTTCGGGATACGGTGCCGCACGTTGCCGAAGTGTCCATCGGCTTCGCCATCATGGGCCGCGCCATCCTCGTCGGTATGGAACAGGCCGTGCGCGACATGCGGCTGCTCGTGAAGGGGTTTTAGGAGGGTACAAAGCGGGTAGGAGGGAAAGCGGGTAGGAGAGTGCGATCTTACTCTCCTACCTTCTTACTCTCTCACCCTCATACACAGCCGGAACACCGTGCTGGGCAAGGCTCAGGTTGGAGTAGCGGATATCGTCCGTTA
>JAWWAN010000422.1:0-4062 GCA_033721675.1 Rhodothermales bacterium
CGCTGTCGGCGGGCGCGTCCGCACCGACATCGTCGACGGCTTCCGGCTCGACTGGGGCTTCCAAGTCTTGCAAACGGCCTACCCCGAGGCCCAGCGGCAGTTCGACTACGACGCGCTCCGCCTGAAGCCGTTTTACAGCGGCGCGCTCGTCCGCTTCGACGGCCGCTTCCACCGCCTCGCCGATCCGTTCCGCCACCTGCTCGACGCCACCGGCACCATCCTCTCGCCCATCGGCACGTTCAAAGACAAGCTGCGGGTGGCGAAGCTGCGTTCCGAACTCATCAACAGCTCTCTCGCCGACCTCTTCGCGCGGGACGAGATGACGACGATGGAAGCCCTGCGCGACCGCTACCACTTCTCCGAGAACATCATCGAGCGCTTCTTCCGGCCGTTTTTCGGGGGCATCTTCTTCGATCCCGCGTTGCAGACATCGAGCCGGATGTTCGACTTCGTCTTCCGGATGTTCGCCCTCGGAGACACCGCGTTGCCGGCTGAGGGCATGGAGGCCCTGCCCCGCCAGCTCGCCGCCGCCCTCCCCCCCGCCGCGCTCCGCCTGGGCCACCGTGCCGACGCCGTGGAGGAGGGCGGCGTGCGTCTCCATTCCGGCGAGGTGCTCTCCGCCCGCGCCGTCGTCGTCGCCACCGACGCACCGGCCGCGCAGGCGCTGGCCGACGCCGATGCCCCGGCGGCGCATCACGCCACCACCTGCCTCTACTACGCCGCCAGCGCCTCACCCCACGACGAACCCATCCTGGTGCTCAACGGCGATGGAGAAGGACCGATCAACAACGTTGCCGTCCTCACCGACGCCGCGCCCTCTTACGCACCGGAGGGGCAGACGCTGATCTCGGTGACCGTCCTGGGCGATCCGGACCTGCCCGACGAGCGCCTCGAAACCCGCGTGCGGGGCCACCTGGCCGACTGGTACGGCGCCGAGGTGGGCACGTGGCGGCACCTGCGCACCTACCGGGTGCGCTACGCGTTGCCCGCCCTGCCCCCGCCGCGCCTCGATCCCCCGGAGCGCCCGGTGCGCCTCGGCGGCGGGCGCTACGTCTGCGGCGATCACCGCGCCACGGCGTCCATCCAGGGGGCGCTACGCTCCGGCCGTCACGCGGCCGAGGCGATCCTCGCCGACCTCGCGTAGCGACCCCGTCAGGACGCGGCGTTCTTCTGCCCTCGCACCCAGCGCACGCACCCGATGAAGCTCCTGCTGCTCCTCCACGTGGCGGCGACGCTGGTGATGTTCGGCGTCATCCTCGTGGTGCAGATCGTGCACTACCCGCTCTTCGGGCAGGTCGGCGCGGACGGGTTTCGGGCCTATCATGCGGCGCACGAACGGCTGATCACCGTCGTCGTGGGCGTGCCGATGCTCATCGAGCTGGCGACGGCCGTGTGGCTGGTCTGGGCGCGTCCGTTCGGGCTGCCGGGCTGGATGGTGTGGACGGGCCTCGGGCTCGTCGCCGTCCTCTGGCTCTCCACGGCCCTCCTGCAGATCCCGATGCACCGGGTGCTACAGGGCGGCTTCGACGGCGCCGCCCATGGCCGGCTCGTCGTCACCAACTGGGTCCGCACGCTCGCGTGGGGTGCGCGCGCCGGGCTCGTGCTCGCCATGCTGGCGCGCCTGCTGCGGACGCCCTGATCGACCCCCGAACCGGCATCCATATGCCGGGGTACAACGCCCTTCACCCAACCCGCGAAGCCCTATGAAAGCTGTCTGGAACGGCGCCGTCCTGGCCGAGAGCGACGATACCGTCGTCGTCGAGGGCAACCACTACTTCCCTCCCGAGGCCCTCCATCGCGACTACTTCGCCGAGAGCGACCACCACACCCGCTGCCCCTGGAAGGGACTCGCGAGCTACTACACGGTCGAGGTCGACGGCGAGCGCAACGAGAACGCTGCCTGGTACTACCCCGACCCGAGCGACGCGGCCCGCGAGATCAAGGACCACGTCGCCTTCTGGCGCGGCGTCGAAGTGACCGAATGAACCGCACGCGCCCACGCATCCGACCTCTGTGATACCAGTTTGATGACGACCGCCCCCCCTACGACGCGCCCCGCCCCCGAGGCGGACCGCGCCACGGCCTACGAAGCCGTGCTGCGCCGCATCGACGCGCTGCTCGACGGCGAGGACGACTGGATCGCCGCGATGGCGACCGTCGCCTGCGAGCTGCACCACGCCTTCGCCCATTTCCACTGGACGGGCTTCTATCGCGCCGTCTCGGACGACCTGCTCGTCATCGGCCCCTACCAGGGCGGCCATGGCTGCCTCCGGATCCCGTTCTCGCGGGGCGTCTGCGGCGCGGCGGCCCGCACGCAGGAGACGCAACTCGTACCCGACGTAGAGGCCTTCCCCGGCCACATCGCCTGCTCCTCCACCACGCGCTCCGAGGTCGTCGTGCCCGTCATCACGCCGGAAGGCCGTCTGCTGGCCGTCCTCGACGTCGACTCGGACGACCCGGACGCCTTCGACGCGACGGACCAGGCGATGCTCGAACGGCTCTGCGCACGCCTCGGGCGGCAGTTCTCCCGGCCCCACGCGCCGGAGGCCCGGTAAGCCGCTTCAGCCCGCCCCGAGCTGGCGGAGGGCGTCGGTGACGAGGGCCCGGGCGGCGGCTTCGGTCTCGGCCTCGGCGTAGACCCGCAGTACGGGCTCGGTGCCGGACGGCCGGATGAGTAGCCAGCCGCCTCCGGTGACGTGCTTGTAGCCGTCCAGCGTCTCGACGCGCGTCACCGGGTGCCCATCGATGCGGTCCAGCCCACCCTCCCGGTCCAGCCGGCCCAGCGCGTGCTCTTTCTGCGCGAGGGTCAGATGGACGTCCTCGCGGTGGTAGTGGTGCGGCCCGAAACGGTCGTAGAGGTCCTTCACGAGCGCCGAGAGCGGCCGCCCCCGCCGCCCCATCATCTCGACGACGAGCAGCCCGATGAACAGCCCGTCGCGCTCGGGCAGGTGCCCCTTGACGGCGATCCCGCCGGACTCTTCGCCCCCCACCAGCACGTCGCCCTCGATGATGCGGGGCGCGATGTGCTTGAAGCCGATGGGCAGCGTCTCGACGGGGAGGCCGTAGGCATCGCCCATGCGATCCAGCAGATGGGTCGTCGAGAACGTCTTGACGATCCCGCCCCGCAGGCCGCGCTCGGTGTAGAGATAGTCCACGAGGAGGGCGAGGATCTGGTGGGCGGTGACGTAGCGGCCCTCCTCGTCCATCATCCCGATGCGGTCGGCGTCGCCGTCGTTGGCGAGCCCGGCGGCACAGCCCGCCTTCACGACGGCCCGGCTCAGCGGCTCCAGGTTTCGCGCGATGGGCTCCGGGGCCTGCCCCTCGAAGCCCGGGTTGACGACGCTTCGCACCGGCACCACCCGGTCCTCCCCGACCAGGTCGGCCACGTAGCCCTGCCCGGCGCCGTACATCGCATCGTGGGCGATCCGCCCCGCGCCCCGAACCGCGTCGAGGTCCAGTCCGTCGCGCAGCAGGTCGAGGTAAGCACGGCGGAGGTCACGGCGCGTGATGGCTCCCTCCGCCACCAGCGCCGCGAACGCCGGCATACCGTCGGTCTCGACCGGCGCGTCGTCGATCAGCGCCTCGACCTCGGCGATCATCGCGGGCGTCGCCGGGCCGCCGAAGGACGCTTTGAGCTTGTAGCCCTGGTACTGCGGCGGGTTGTGGCTGGCGGTGATGACCACGCCGGCCTCTGCGCCGAGCGCCTTCGCCGCGTAGCTGACGGCGGGCGTCGGCACGAACGTATCGGCCAGGATCACGCGCACCCCGTCGGCGGCGAGGACGCGCGCGGCGTGCTCGGCGAAGGCGCGGCCCATGAAGCGGGTGTCGTGCCCGAGCACGGCGGCCGGCGCCGGGCTCCGGGCGTGCAGCCACCGGCTCGTGGCACGCGCCACGCGCGCGAGGTTCGCGAACGTATATCCGTCGGCGATCACGGCCCGCCAGCCGTCGGTGCCGAACTTTATGGGGTGGGGCATTCGTCGAGACAGAGAACGGATGGATTTGAGATTGAGGAGTGATGGATGGCGATGGCAGAAGGGATCGCGTGGGCCGTGGGGCGCGAGC
>JAWWAN010000423.1:0-4061 GCA_033721675.1 Rhodothermales bacterium
AGCCTCCGCGTCGACGGCCGGTCCTGGCGCAAGCGCAGCTCGCGCTATAGCGGCAACCGCACGAGCCACTGGCGCACCCACATGCGCAAGGATTCGGATACCGTGGATGATCAGCTCGCCGTCCTCCGCGACGACGATTCCGTCCCCAACGTCGGCGGCTACCTGGGCCAGAACTCGGCCGAGGAGTTCGTGGCGGAGTACATCGACATGGACGCGCGCAGGATGACGATGGACGCCGGACAGTCCATCTACCTCTTCGAGCTGGGCATGAACAACCCCGCCAGCGAAGCGCACGACATGCAGGACCTCGTCGTGATTATGACGCTGACGAAGGCGGGCGGCAGCACGGCGTGCAGCCAGGGCGTGGCCGCCGCGAGCCGGACGGAGTTCCGGATGTGGAACTCGGCCTCTGTGCAGTACAGCCCCGAGGCCATCGCCAAGCTCGGGAGCCGCCTGCCCAGCATCCAGCAGGAGACGCGCGTGGTGGTGGCGAAGAACGACGCCGCGACCGTCGTCAACGCCAGCTACACCCCGCCCCAGGAAGAGAACGGCGACGACGGCTAGCGCGCCGGCTTCCATCCGAGGATCCTCATTCGTCTCCCTTCGGAAGACGGGGTGAGACACCGGTTGAGAGAAGCAGGGCCGCACCGGGCAGCACGCCCGGTGCGGCCCTTTTTTTTCGGTTGTCCCCGGTCCTCTTGTTCTCCGTGACCGGATGGGTGCAGGGCGAAGGGGGCGGGTGCGCGCGCAAAAGGCGCGAATACGGCGCGCAGGACGCCCTCCTGTTGCCTTCGCAGGCAGCCTTGGCTCGCCCGCTTCGTGCTGCGTCGCAGCGCCGATGCGCCCGTCCGGAGGTGCGCCGGGAGGGTGGTTTCAAGGCGTTGCCGGTGCGGGAAGCGCAACTTCGGCATCGTCCTTGATAGGGCTTGCCTCGGCGCACGGATTCCGAATCACGTATCGGGTGCGCCCCGTCGTCCTGCACACGTCCGTCGCGGTGTGCGCCTCCGGAAGGCTCAGGCCTCCCAGAGCGTGGCCCGCCGGCGGCCCAAGAACGACCGGCGGGCCGGGTCCTGATGGTGGCCCTTGCGGCGTCCCCGGCCGCCGGGCCCGGCTCGTTCGGTCGTTTCCGTGTGTGGCTCTTGCGGTCAGCCGCGCAGCAGCGGTTTGCGCGTGCCATGCCAGCCGGGGAAGAGCACGTCGTCCGCCACGATGCCGAGGTGCGCGCCCGCGACGGACGCGAAGACGGCGCGGAAGTCCGTGGTAACGGGCAGGTCGCGGCGGTCTTCGAGGTGTTCGGGAGCCAGCGCCGGCACGGTGCCGTGGACGCGCCTGCCCGCGACGGCGTTGCCGAGGAGGAAGAGGCACGAGGCGCGGCCGTGGTCGGTGCCGCCGGAGCCGTTCTCGGCAACCGTCCGCCCGAACTCGGTCATGGTCATCAGCACGACGTCGTCGGCGAGCGGCCCGAGGTCGGTCCAGAAGGCGTGGATGGACCGGGCGAGGTCGCCGGCGCGGCGGGCGAAGGTGCCGCGTACGGCGCCCTGCTGCACGTGGGTATCCCACCCGTCCGTCTCGGTGAACGCCACTTCGAGGCCGACATCGGCCCGGATGAGGCGTGCGATCTGGCGCAGGCGGGCGCCGAGCGGAGAGGCGGGGTATCGAGCGCCGTGCGCCGGCCGATTGTTCCGCTGCCGCACGTGCTCGAGCACGCGGGCGGCTTCGAAGGCGTCGGTGCCGACCTCGTGGAGGAGTGTTTCTGCGGTCTGCCGGTAGAGTGCTTCGAGGTCGCCGGCGGCCGGCGTGGCGGCGTCGAGGTCGGCGAGGGCGAGCGCGGGGGCGGGGCCGTGGAGCGCGCGCGGGAGGGCCGGGGCGAGGGCGACGGCCTGGAACGGCGTGGCGTCGTGCCCGGTGAGTCCGACGGCCCGGTTGAGCCAGCCCGAGGCGGTGCCTTTGACGCCGGGCGTCCCGCTCTCCATGTAGTCCTGCGCGTCGAAATGGGACCGCGTGGGATCGGGCGAGCCGACGCCGTGGATGATGGCAAGGCGGCCGTCGTCGTAGAAGGGATGCAGGGGGGCGAGCGCAGGATGCAGCCCGAAGCGCCCGTCGAGGTCGATCAGGGCGTCGGGGCCGGTGGCGGGCAGCGCGAGGCGCGGGCGGGCGGCCCGCAGATGCGGATCCTCGAACGGGGAGACGGCCATCAGGCCGTCCATCGCCCCGCGCTGGAAGAGCGCCACGAGCACCCGGCGGCGGCGGTAGGGGGCCGGCGCGGCGGCGGCCCGCGCCGCCCGGTTCAGGAACAGCGGGCAGCCGCCCAGGCCGAGCGCCACCACGCCCAGCCCGCCGGCTTTCAGAAAGGCTCTCCGTGTCGTCATGGTCGTCTTCGGGTTCAGCGTCGCTGGAAGGCAGGGGATCCGAGCAGCGTGCCCACGGCCTGCGCCGGGATTCGCGCCGCGTCGTGTCCGCCGGTGGTCGCCGGGGGCGCCGGTTCCGAGGCGAGCGGGAGGAGCGCGCCGAGGTCTACGTCCTGCTCCGGCATCAGCAGGGGAGCGTACGCAGCGAGCGCGGCGGCCATGGATTCCGGCTCATGAGATTCGTCGATCACGTCGAGGTCCACCTGGACCCCGTCGACGCGGTTGTCGGCGAGGGCGAGGGCGAACTGCATCCGGTGGAGGAGGGCGCCCGCGTTGATCCAGTGCGCCGCCGCGTCCGGGAAGCCGGTAGGCGCGGCGTATCGGTAGAGCGGCTGCCCCATCCGGTCGATCCACTCGATCAAGGCCCGGCTCGGGCGGAAGTCGGCACCGAGGGCCCGCACGGCGCTCACGGCCAGCTCGAACGGGGATTTCACCTTGCGCTGCGTGTGCGCCGCCTCCCAGAACGCCGGTGCGTACGCGAGTGCACGCATCAGGGCGGGTACGTCCCCGCCGGTCTCGGCGAAGACGGTGGCGAGGGTATCCACGAGCGCCGCTGGCGGGTCGTCGGAGACGAAGCGGATGGCGAGCTTGCGGGCGAGGTGGCGGGCCGTCGCGGGATGGGCGGCCACGAGGTCCAGCACGCGCTCACCCTCCTCCAGCCCGCCGCCCTCCGCGAAGGGCTCCCCGAGGAGGGTCTTCGCTCCGGCGTCGTGTACGTCGGCGCGGAAGAGGAAAGCGTCTTCGAGGACGAACCCGGCGCGGTGCCCTTCCCGCTCCACCCGGGCCCGCAGCCGGTCTGCCCGTTCCCCCGGCGGCACCACGGACCAGCCGGTGAACGCCCGTGCCACCGCCTCTACATCGTGCTGCGTATAGCCGCCGTCCACGCCGAGCGTGTGCAGCTCCAGCAGCTCGCGGGCGTAGTTCTCGTTGACACCGCGCCGGGGCCGGAGCGCCTCGGGGACCTGCTCCATCGCGCGGGCCTGTTCCTGCTTCATGCGCCGGCGCCCCTCGGCGATCCGGCGGCGGGCGATGCGGCCCCGCAGGCCCGGCTGCTGCTCGAAGGCATCGAGCCGGGCGTCCATCGTCGTGCGTGCGCCGCTCGGGGCAGTAGACTGGGCATTGTCCAGATAGTGCAGCATCGCTGGATGGCGGGCCGTGGCCCCGAGCAGGGCGCGGAAGGCGCCGCGCGCGTGCGGGCGGATGGCGTCGCGCTCGTAGGCCAGCACGTACGGGCGGGCCTGGTTGTCTTCGAGGCTCACGTTGAAGTGGTTGAACCAGAAGTCGGTGAGTACCTCGTGGAGTTGGTTCGGGCTGTAGACGGCGCGGGCGAGCTTCTGCGCGAGGAGCTGGGCGACGAGCGCGCGGGGCGGCTCCAGGCCGTGCCGGTCCCGGTATGCGCGGAGCATCCGCCGCCGTTCCGGTTCGGGGAGCTGCTGAATCCCTTCGAGGGAGAGGCCCTGCTCGCGGGCCGCCAGCCGCAGGACCCGCCCGGGGTTCGGGTAGGTCTGGGCGATCTCCGTGGTGGACATCGCGAGGGCGGGGAGGGTGGCGAGGGCGGCGTCCAGGTCCCGCGACGGGAGCTCGGCGTGGAGCTGCTGGTCGAGCCAGCGCTCGAGGCCGAGGGCTACCACGCGGTCCACGTCACCCGGGCGG
>JAWWAN010000424.1:0-4042 GCA_033721675.1 Rhodothermales bacterium
CTGGAGAACGGCATCGGCGCCAGAGATTTCCTCGATTCGACGATCCCCTATTCCAGTGTCGTCGAGCAGATGGGACAACGTCGGGCGCCGCTGGCCGACTACGCGCCCGCGTCCGAGCCGGCGCGGGCTTTCCAGAAAGCCGCCACCTTCATGGCCATCGTCGACCCGGTCGCCGAGCCGGTCGCCTGACTCGCTATCCTACTGGAGCCCCATCCTACCGCGCCAACTCCCAGAGACCTCCCATGGCCACACCCCAGCACACATTCCGTGTCGGCCCGGCCGTCATCCTGACGGCGCCGACGATCGAGGCTCCGGCGAGCGAGTGGGTACATGCCGGCTACACGCAGGGCGAGGTCTCGGTGGCGCCCGAACTGGGCGTCTCGCTCGTGCACGCCGACCAGGCGGCCGGCCCCGTCGATGCGCGCGGCACCTGGCAGGCCAGCCTGCAAGCAAATCTTCTCGCGCGCGACGTGGCGGACCTCTCCGCTCTCGTGCCGGGCGCCGTCCTCTCCGGCGGCGCCCTTGGGTTCCGGGGCGCCTCCTCGCAGCTCGCGCCCCGGGCCTGGGCCATCGTGCCGGAGGACGAGTACGAAGAGGGCGTGCCCTGGCTCGCGAGCGAGAGCGCGATGTGGGTGCGACGGGGCGTCCTGGAGGTTCTCGGGCCCATCACGATCCGGCAGCACCGCCCAGGGCCGGTCGAGCCGGGGTGGCAGATCGCGATCCGCTCGCTCTCGGGCAGTCCGCGCCTCTACCTCGGCCAGGTGCACACCCTCGGCATCAAGGCGCTCGGCCTGGAGCAGTTCCTGCGACCCGGTCTAGGGGGCACGCTCACCCCCCTGGTAGGAGCGGCCGCCTTCACGCGGGCCACGACGGCCGCCTACGAGGACGACGCCGGCGCGCTCCTCCAGGTGGCCGCGGGCGAGCACCGCGTGCGAGGCGGGCGCCTCCTCCTGGAGCGCCAGCGCACGAACAAGGCGCCGGGCCTCTTCGAGATCTCCGAGGCGGCCGGCGCGACTGCGCTGGCCGACTGGGAGGTCACGGCTGCAGGCGCCACCCTCCTCGTCGTCGACGATGCGGCCGCGCTCGCTGCCGCTGGTCTCGGCGTGGTGTCGAACGGAAGGGTCATCGAGGTCACGACCGGCGCCGAGGGGGGGCTCTTCCGCGTAAAGATTGGCGCCGGGCAGGGGGTGTCGAACACCAGCGCCCACGCGGCCGGCGTCTACTGCCGCCGCATGAGCGGTGCGGGCCGCATCGCGCCGCGCGTGCAGGGCTCTGCGCCGCCCTACGCGACCCCGGGCGCGACCTACCGCCGGTACGTGTCCGACGGGCTCACGCCGGCCAACGTCAGCTCCCGCATGGAGATCGCCCTTGAGCCTGGCACGGTGTACCGCTTCGTCATCGCCGACCTGCAGGAGGGGGGCACGCTCGGCACACCCATCCTGAACGCGGGGTCCGGCTACCTCACGCGCGAGGCTGAGACGCTGGAGCTGCCCTGCCCGGCCACCTATGACGCGGGGGTCGGAGTCACGATCGAGCTGCGCTGCCTCCTGCATGCGGCAGCCGACGACCTGGGTGTCGTCCTCACGCTCGACGGCGACACCCAGGTCACGGTCAGCTACGACGGCGCTCTCTGGAGCGCGTCCACCGGCACCGTGACGACTGCTGCGAATGCGGACGGCACCACGAGTGTGAACCTGCAGCTCTCCGGGGCCGACCTCCCAGGCGGAAGCGCCCTCGCCACGCTCCACGTGGGTAGCGGCTTCGACCTGGAGACGGTCGCCCTCCTGCAGGGCATACACGACCTGGCCACCCTGTAGGGGGCCGCCACGAGCACGCCTTTGCCACGAGCACGCCTTAGCCACCACCTTGCCCCTCGCCATGCCCAGACATTACCGCTGGATCACCCCTTCGGAGCGCGCCCTTCTTCCCGGGGCGAGCGACTACGACGCCTACGCCTCGATGCATGCCGTGAAGGTGGGCGAGTCGGGCGGCAAGGACGTCGTGGACGTCAACCGCGCGGACGCGCCCACCTTCACGGGCTCCTTCATTGACGACTCGCTCGCCGAGATGGAGACGAACCACTACACGACCTGGGTGAACGTCGCCGAGGCGCGCTGGACGGACCCGGCGACGGGTGAGGAGGTGCGCGGCAAGGTGGGCGACGTCCCGGACGGCACCACGCCCATAGAGGAGGGCCTGAGCCCCAACGAGTGGGCTTAGAGCCCTGGCGTAGCACGCGCCCGAATCCCTAAGCAGCCCTCAACAAAGCAAGAGCAGACGCTCGACGGAGGTAACGCACCATGGAACATCACATCGGCCCCTGCCTGGTCCTCTTCGGCGACCCGTACCAAGCGGTCGGCGCAGCCGGCAGCCTGCAGTACCTCGGCCCCACCGCCGGCGACGTCGTCGTGACCCCGACGCTGCAGGTCTCGCTCGTGCACGCCGACCAGGCGGCCGGCCCCATTGACGCCTACGGCGTGTGGGAATCGTTCATCGCCGAGGTCCCGCTCACCGACGAGCAGAAGAGCCTGCTCGCCCACTACTGGCCCGGGATCGACGAGCAGGCAAACGCGCTCGGCTTCGAGGCGGGCGTCTTCCAGATCGCAACCCAGGTCCTCGCCCTCATCCCGCAGGACGAGGCTGCCGACGGCATCGCGGCCGCGCACGCCTGGTGGCTCCCCAACGCGATCTGCGACCAGGTCGGCACCTTCCAGTTCCGCCGCATCCAGCCGGGCCAGAACGCCGAGAACCCGCGCGCGACGCGCTTTGCGAACCTGAAGAAGAGCCACCTCGGCGTCAAGCCTGCCGCCGCCGTGCCCGCAAACGCCCGCGCCGGCATCTACGGCCCGCCGACCGACTTCTTCCCCTCCTCCGAGACCGACCTGTGGAACCTGCCCGACCTGACGGCCATCGACCTGTATTAACGGACACAGGGGGCCTGCAGGGTAGTCTCCAGGCGGCCGGGCTGGAGCGCGTGGCCGTCTTTCGGGGGCGCGCCTATCACGTGCGGCCGCCCACCGCTCGGGAGGCCATCCTCACATACCAGGCCCTCTACCATCTGGCCTCGGGCGACCCTTCGGCCGGCGGCGTCTTCCGCGAGGTCGTGGCCGCCTGGCTGCCCCCCCGGCTCTCCAGCATGGTCCTGGCCCGGGGCGTGCCGCTGCAGGCGGCCGCGAGCTTCGCCTACGAGCTGCTCGGGGAGGGGCTGCAGGCTTCGCCCCGTGCGCAGCAGGGAGGTGAACCTGGTGGGGCCGGCGAGGAAGGGCCGCAGGGCAGGGGGGAGGACGCCCTCGGTGGGCTCCACAAGATGGCCACGGCGGATTGGGACCAGCAGGCGATGGACTTCGGGGCGGTCTTCCGCATGCCGCTCGCTGAGGTCTACGCGCTTCCTTGGGGCTTCTTCCTGGCCGCCTCGGCGCGCATGAAGGAGGCCGCCGCGCGAGAGGCGATCCGGGCCGGCCGGGCAGCCTCCGTGCCGCACATGACCGAGGAGAGCCTGGAGAAGCTCGGCCGGGAGGCGCGAGCGCGCGAGGGGCAGGGGGGCGGCGGCGCCGAGTCCAGGTCGTCCCAGGCTAGAGCCGTTGAGGTCGAGCCTACCGACTGGGAGCGCGTGAAGCGGGACCGGGAGCGACTGAAGAAACTCTTTCGGGGCGGGAGCCCCTCACAATAGACCCCTGCTGCCATGCCGATGCGCCGCGTTATCTATCTGGACGTCTCCCACTGGATCAACAGCGCCTCGAACGCGAAGAAGACGTTCCGCGACCTGCTGAAGTCGATGCGCGAGGAGTCCGCCAAGACGGCCGCGGCCCTCCGCGAGAGCGCAGACTCGGGCGGCACGGCCTACGCCAAGGCGCACCAGCAGGCGATCCGTGACATCAAGAAGCTCGCCCGCGACGCAAGGAAACAGATCGACCACATCCAGAACCTGGAGACGGTCGCCATCTTCGACTCGCGGGAAGCGCGCCGCGAGATCCGCAAGATCCAGCGAGGCGTGGAGCAGGCAGTGCGGAGGATCGGCCGGGAGGCGGGCACAGATCGGAAG
>JAWWAN010000425.1:0-4040 GCA_033721675.1 Rhodothermales bacterium
CGCACAAAGACGGCCCCTCCGGCATCGGCAAGGACCATTACACCTGGTACCAGCGGAACGTCCACCTCGTGCCGATGACCTGGGAGGAAGAAGTCCAGCTGCTGAAGCGCGAGCTCGACCGCGCCTGGGCATCGCTGAAGCTCGAGGAGCACCGCAACCGGCATCTGCCCCCGCTGGTGGCGGCCGCGACGCCCGCCGAGTACGACGCGAAAGCGGACGAGGCCGCCACCCGCTTCATGCGGTTCCTCGACCAGCAAGAGATCCTCACCGTCGCCGACTACATGGAGCCGGCGCTGCGCCAGCACCTGGGCCGCTTCGTGCCGGAGGCACAGCGCAACTTCTTCCGGATCACCTCCCACCTGGATCCGCTGCCGCTGTTCACCCACTTCTACCACTGGTTCGAGCTGGCGCGCATGGACCGCGAGCCGCACCCGAGCCCCGTGCGGCAGGGGGCGCTGCTCTACAACATCTTCGACAGCCGGAATGAAGGCACCGCCACCGGGGTCGAGGAGATGTTCATGCACGCGGGTCTGTACGACGACAGCCCGCGCTCCCGCGAGCTGGTCTGGATCCTGATCGCCCAGCGGGCCGCGCGCGGGCTGGGCTCGCTCTACGCCCACGCGAACGAGATGACGATGGAGGAGGCCGGCGGCATCCACATGGACTGGACCCCCCGGGGCTGGATGAAGACCGAGAAGGAACTGTTGCTCTTCGAGCAGCACCTCTACCTGCGCCAGCCCGGCTACGGCACCAGCTACATCACCGGCAAATACCTGCTCGAACGGACGCTGGCGGACTACGCCAAGCAGCGCGAAGAACGCGGCGAGCCGTTCCGGCTGCGCGACTTCTTCGACCGCCTCAACGCGATCGACAGCATCCCGATCGCGCTGGCGCGCTGGGAGATGACGGGGCTCGACGACGAGATGCTCCAGCTGACCGCCGCCCGCTGAGCCCCGGCGCACCGAACGCTCCGCGACGAAATGCCCGTCTCCCCGAAACCGACCGAGAGCGTCCGCGATGCCGAAGATCGAGAAGGCGGATATCACGCCCGTGTGCCCGCACTGCGAGAAGAAACTCGAGAAGCTGATCGAGGTCAGCCGCGGGTTTTTCGCGGTCAACCGGGTCTTTTGCTGCCCGCACTGCCACAAGATCGTGGGGATGACGTCGGGGCAGTAGCCCCACGTGTTCCCGCTCCGTGGGAGCCGGCCGCCAAAAAAAAACCGCCGCGCCGGCCCCTGGCGGGCGGCGCGGCGGTTTCGAGCCTGGGGGCCGGGCAGGTCAGCTCTGCGTGGCGGCGACCCACGAGTTGCAGTAGCCGTCGGCGGCGACGGGGCCGGGGATGA
Organism: Rhodothermales bacterium; assembly: GCA_033721675.1. GTDB lineage: Bacteria > Bacteroidota > Rhodothermia > Rhodothermales > JAWWAN01 > JAWWAN01. The sequence goes on from JAWWAN010000425.1 coordinate 1,344, forward strand.
TCTGGCAGCCGCCGCACGGGTTCGCGTAGGCGTCGGCCTGGTAGAGCTGGCAGTTGCTGCACACCTTGCCCTCCTGGGGCGTCTCGGCGACGTACTCCAGGTTCTGGATGGCTTGCTGCCGCTGCTGCACCTGCGCCTCGGTCAGGTTTGCGACGTCATCGCAGGAGGCCGTCGTCATGGCGTCGTCGCCGGCGTCCATGCCGGCGTCGGCGTCCATGTCGGCCTCGCCGGCGTCGTCTCCGCCGCAGGCGGCGAGCAGCGAGGAGGCGCCGAGGCCGGCGGCGCCGAGCACGCCGAGGCGCTGAAGGAAGTTACGTCGCGAGAGAGACTGGTCGTCTTTCATGCCGGTGCGGGCGGGTTTGGTAGGACGGAAGGACGCGGCAGCCACTACGCGGAAGGCCTGCCTCCACACCCAAGATACAGGGCCGGGCCAACGGGTTAAAGCGCTTTCCCGATTCGTTGCCAACTTTAGAACAGGTATAAATAACCACCGCACCGAGCACCGGGGCACGACGCAAAAAGAGGCCCCGGCGGGATCCGCCGGAGCCTCTTTCCTGAGCCGTACCGAGACCCATACCGGGTTCACTCGGTGCCAGTGGTGTCTGCGGGCGCTGCAGCCGTCGTGTCTGCGGGCGCTGCGGCCGTCCCCCCGGCGGCGCCGGGGGCGGAGGGCGGCAGGTTCTCGGGCTCGCGCGCCTGCAGCGCCTCCTCGATCCGCAGCTGATCCTGGATCGTCGCGTCGTCCACGTTGTCCAGATCCCCACGGAAGGCGGTGTCGAAGAGGGTGAAGACGAGGAAGACGACCACGAAGAGGCTCCCGATGGAGACCACGAGCGTGTTGACCCGGTTGTCCCACTTGAGGGCCATGAAGAACGTCAGCACGAGCGAGGCCTTCGTCAGCGCGATCGCCAGGGCGAGCGGCACGTTGAGGATGCCGAGGTCCACCTGCGCCGTCAGCACGGTGAAGATCGTCAGCGCCACGAGGGCGCCGAAGACCCTGTAGAGCAGGCGCTTCGGGATGATGTGGTGGCCGTGATGCTCGGAATGCGCCATGACGTATCGGAGTCGAGAAAGTCGAGAGGGTACGGTCTCAGGTCGTCAGGTCATCCGGTCTCAGGTCATGGGGTCTGAGGACCTGACGACCTGGGACCGCCGGACTCGCTAGATCAGATAGAGGAGCGGGAAGAGGAAGATCCAGATGATGTCCACCAGGTGCCAGTACAGGCCCGAGAGCTCGACCGGGGTGTAGTACTCGCTGTTGAAGTGGCCACGCACGGCGCGCGTGATGAGCCACGTGAAGATGCCCATGCCGACGAGGACGTGGACGCCGTGGATGCCCGTCATCACGAAGTAGATCGAGAAAAACTGGGGGGCGTACGGGACGTTGTACTCGGCGAGGTCGTGTCCGTGGTAGACGCCCTGGGGGTCGAAGGCGGCGCCGGGGAAGATGCCGGCGTCGAATTTCCCCGTATACTCGAAGTACTTGACCACCATGAAGATGCCCGCGGCCACCAGCGTCAGCGCGAGGTTCAGGATCATCTTGCGCTGGTCGTTCTTCTGCGCGTAGTGGATCGAGAGGGCGACGGTGAGCGAGGACCCGAGCAGCACGATCGTGTTGAGGCCGCCCAGCCGCCAGTCCAGCAGGTCGCTCGCCTGCGCGAAGACCTCGGGGTGCCAGGCGCGGTAGACCGTGTAGGCGACGAACATCCCGCTGAAGAGCAGGATCTCGGTGATCAGGAAGAGCCACATCCCCATCTTCGCCGCGTCGAACTGCTGCTCGGACGAGACGAAGTGGTGCTGGAGGTGCGGCGGGTGGTGGGCCTCCTCGTGTGCCGCGGTGGCCGTCGCTGCGGTGGTCGTCGATGCCATAGGGATCTAGGGATGAGGCGCTGATGGAGGCTTGAGGCAAGGAAGGCGCCGCGAGGCGCTGATGAAGGCGAGGCGCTCGGGCGATCAGGCCTCCTGGGGGCGGCGCCCGGGGACCTCCACGTCGCGCGTGGTGCCGTCGCCCGCCCCGTCGCCCGTATGGCGGGGGCCGAAGACGTCATCGGCGAGGTAGTAGTCGTAGGGGCCGCGCGTGACGAGCGGCGTGTGGTGGAAGTTGTGGTGGTCCGGCGGGGTGGTGGCGTGCGTCCACTCCAGCGTGAGCGCGCCCCACGGGTTCTGCGGCGCCCGCGGGCTCTTCCAGAGGGACCACAGCCACGTGCCGAGCACGAGGAACAGCCCCGCGCCCAGGATCCACGAGCCGACCGTCGAGATCTGGTGGAGCGTGGTGAACTCGGGCAGGTAGTCGTAGTACCGGCGCGGCATGCCCTGGCTGCCCAGGATGAACTGGGTGAAGAAGGTCACGTTGAAGCCGATGAAGATCAGCACGGCGGCGATCTGCGAGGGCAGCTCGGGGTACATCTTGCCCGTGATCTTGGGCCACCAGTAGTACATCCCGCCGAGGAGGGCGATCACCGTGCCGCCCATCATCACGTAGTGGAAGTGGGCCACCACGAAGTACGTGTCGTGCAGGTGCACGTCCACGGCCAGCACGCCCACCATAATGCCCGTCAGCCCGCCGATGGTGAAGAGGAACAGGAACGAGAGCGCGTAGAGCATCGGCGTCTGGAGCCACACCGAGCCCTTGTACATCGTCCCCACCCAGTTGAGCACCTTCACCCCGGTCGGGATGCCGATGAGGTAGGTGATCAG
>JAWWAN010000426.1:0-4018 GCA_033721675.1 Rhodothermales bacterium
CCCTCCGCATCGACACCCTCCTCCGCGCCCGCGCCACGCACCGCACCGAGGACCTGATGGCCTACCAGGCCGACGTCCACGCGGTGCAGCGCGACCTCTTCGTGCCCTTCCTGGACACCCTCGGTGGCCTGCCTGCCCGCGCCGATACGCTGCGCCGCCTCCTCAGCGCCTGGGATGGCGCGACCACCGTGGACCGCCCCGAGCCGCTCATCCTCGACGTGTTTCTCGACCTCCTCGAAGACGCCACCTGGGACGAGGCGGTGTTCGAGGCCGGCTTTCCGCCCCATCAGACCGTGATCTACGAGCTCCTGCGCGACGATCCCACCTCGAAGTGGTTCGACCGCGCCGCGACGCCGCAGCGCGAGGACGGCACGGCCGTGCTCCGCGCCGTCCTCGCGGCCACGGCAGACACGCTCGCCGCCCGCCACGGCTGGGGGACGGAGCGCTGGCGGTGGGGGGCGCACCACGGCGTCCTCTTCCAGCACCTGACCCAGACGCCGGCACTCCGCGCGCTCTGGCGCGGGCCGTACGAATACCCCGGCTTCTCGGCGACGCTCTCGCCCGCAGGAAGCCGCCCCACCACCCACAGCGCGAGCTGGCGCATGGTGGTCGACTTCTCCACCGCGCCGCCGACCGGCTACGGCGTCTATCCCGGCGGGCAGAGCGGCAACCCGTTCAGCCCGTACTACGACGCGCAGGTGGACACCTTCGTCGGTTTCGAGTATTATCCGCTGCTCAACCCGGCCACGCCGGAGGCGATGCCGGAGGCGCGCATCGCCGCACGGCTGCTGTTGATCCCCGTCGAGTGAACCCGGGCGGCCCCGGCCGCCGCCACGATCCCTGCGAAGCAAGACTGCCCGGACGATGAACGAGCCCTCGAAGAACGGCGAATTTTTCTCCTCCCGCCTCGGGCTGATCCTGAGCGTGCTCGGCATCGCGGTGGGGACGGGCAACATCTGGCGGTTCCCGCGCATTGCCGCGCAGAACGGCGGGGAGGAGGGCGCCGGCGCCTTCCTGCTCGTCTGGCTCCTCTTCCTGATGCTCTGGAGCATCCCCCTCATCATCGCCGAGTATGCGCTCGGGCGGAAGGGGCGGATGGGGGTCGTCGGGACGTTCGCCAAAATCGCCGGCGAGCGCTTCGCCTGGATGGGCGCGTTCGTCGGGTTCGTCGCCACGGCCATCATGTTCTACTACTCGGTCGTCGCCGGCTGGTGCGTCTTCTACTTCCTGGAGATGGTGCGGCACGACCTGCCGGTGACGACGGAGGCCTCGACGGCGCTCTGGGATCAGTTTCAGGGCGGGGCGGGGCCGGTCTTCTTCCATGCCTTCGCGATGGGCTTCGGGGCGCTGGCGGTCTGGAAGGGCGTCTCGTCCATCGAGCGGGTCAACAAGATCCTGATCCCGACGCTCCTCGCGATTGTGCTCATCTCGGTGGGGCGCGCGGTGACGCTGCCCGGAGCAAGCCAGGGGCTCGCCTTCCTCTTCACGCCGCAGTGGGACACGCTCGCCAACCCGTCGGTCTGGCTGGAGGCCCTGACCCAGAACGCGTGGGACACGGGCGCCGGGTGGGGCCTCATCCTCACCTATGGCGCCTACATGCAGCATAAGCACGGGGTGGTCAAGAACGCCTTCATCACCGGCGTGGGCAACAACGCCGTCTCGATCCTCGCCGCGATCATGATCTTCTCGACGGTTTTTGCGGTGCTCGGGGCCACCATGAGCCAGGCCGAGGTGCTGGCCGTCATGCAGTCCAGCGGGCCGGCCTCCACGGGGTTGACCTTCATCTGGATGCCGCAGCTCTTCGCCGAGATCCCGTTCGGGCGCGGTCTGGCCATCCTTTTCTTCCTCGGCCTCTCCTTCGCCGCGTTCAGCTCGCTCATCTCGATGATTGAACTGGCCACGCGCGTCTTCGTCGATGCCGGTCTGCCGCGCCCGAAGGCCATCGCGGCCGTCTGCGGCGTGGGCTTCCTGCTCGGGCTGCCGTCTGCCATCTATCTGGGCTTTCTGGGCAACCAGGACTTCGTGTGGGGCGTGGCGCTGATGATCTCCGGCGCCTTCGTCGCCTTCGCTGTGCTTCGCTACGGTGTGCACCGCTTCCGCACGGAGGCCGTAGACGGCGCGCCGGGAGACTGGAGCGCGGGCCCCGTGTGGGAGCGCCTCATCGCCTACGTAGTGCCGACGCTGGCCGCCGTGCTGCTGCTGTGGTGGATGGGCCGGGCCACGACGGAGAGCTTCACCACGGCCTGGTGGGACCCCACGGAGCCCTACAGCCTGATGACGTGCCTCGTGCAGTGGAGCGCCATGCTGCTGCTCTTCCTCGGCATCAACCGATGGCTGGCCCGGCGGACGCTTGCCCATGGAGACATGCCGGCGCCCTGAGCCGCCTCGCCTGCGCGGAAGCGGGGCTTAAGAAGTGCCTGGAGCGGACGATTTTCTGGATGACCGGACCCCGTCCGGCCGTCTCACACTACGACGTTCGCCGCTCTCGTCGCTGATCCGCTATTTCCGCCGATGAAAAGCAATGGGGTGATTCACCTCGCCCGGGCCGCAGGGGTCTTCGGACTCGTCACGCTGGGCTCCGTCCAGACGCCCGCGCTGGGCGCCGCCGTGGCGGTGCCGGTGCCGCAGAGTCCTGAGGTCGTTGGCGTACCCGCCTGGATGGTCTTCATCGGCGCGCTGCTCCTCGGCGGTGCGGTGCTGCTGATCTGGTACCGCCAGCGCCGCGTGCTGCGCCAGGCCCTCCGAGACCGGATGCTGTTCATGGACAGCCCCGAGCCGATGGTGCTGACCGACCTCCGCTGGAAGATCGTGGAGGCCAACCGGGCCGCGGGCGATCTTTTCGGGTTCGCCCCGGAGCAGGCGCCCCGCCTCACGCTGCGTGGGATGCTGGACACGAAGACCGAGCTGGAGCCCGCCGCGCTCAAGGAAGCGCTGGACTCCGGCGAGGCCATCACGTTCGAGGCGCGCGTGGAGCGGGAGGGGGCCGAGGCGGTGGAGCTGGCCGCCAGCACCCGGCAGCTCGTCCTGCAAAACCAGGCGTACCTGCTCACGGCGTTCCACGAGATCACCGAGCACAAGGACCACCAGCGGCTCTTCAAAGCGTTCCACCGGCGGCTCGTCGAGGACCTGCCCATCGAGGTGGTCGTGCTGGCGCCGCAGGGGCAGTATCTCTACGCCAACCCGCGCGCCATCGAAGACGAGGAGCTGCGGGCGTACATGCTCGGCGAGACGGACGTCGAATACTGCCAGTACCTCGATCTCCATCCGGAGGTCGCGCTCGTCCGCCGCTCGCACCGCCGGCGCGCCGTCTCCACGGGCCAGCGCGTCGCGTTCGAGGAGACGCTGCCCGGCAAAGACGGCAGCTACCGCACCTTCACGCGCATCTACAACCCCGTGCAGGACCAGAGCGGCGCCATCACCGCCGTCGTCTGCTACGGGCTGGAGACGACGAATCTGAAGCAGTACCAGGACGAGATCGTCCAGATGCGGGCCGAGGCCGAGCGCATGGCCGAGCTGCGCGAGACGTTCCTGGCCAACATCAGCCACGAGTTCCGCACGCCGCTCACCGGCATCCTCGGCTTCGCACAGCTGCTGCAGGACGACGTCGGCCCCGAGCAGCGCGGCTTCGTGGACATCGTCCTCCGCAACGGACGCCGCCTGCTGACCACGCTCAACGCCATGCTGGACCTGGCGCGGCTCCAGTCCAACTACCTGGAGATGCACCCGACCGTGTTCAACCTGGTCGAGGAAGTCAAGCAGGTGGCGCAGTCCGTTTCCGCCCTGGCGCAGGACAAAGGCCTCTACCTCCGGCTCCGCGCCGCCCGCCCCGAGGTGCTCGTCCGCCTGGACCGGAGCCACCTCTTCCGCGTGCTGGAGAACCTGATCTCCAACGCCATCAAGTTCACGCACGAGGGCGGCGTGATCGTCGAGGTCGGGAGCGACCCCGAGAACGCGTACGTCCACGTGATGGATACCGGCGTGGGCATCCGCAACGAGTTCCTGCCGTTCCTCTTCGAGG
>JAWWAN010000427.1:0-3978 GCA_033721675.1 Rhodothermales bacterium
CCGGAGAACCGCCATGCCCGACTACGACATCCGCCTCGACGTCCGCCACGGCCCGCTCGAACGCATCGACGTGGCCGGCCTCGCCGCCGCGCGCGAGCCCTGGTTCAACCAGACCCTCTGCCGCGTCGGCCAGAGCGTCGTCCGGCTGGGCATCATCGAGGGCGACTTCCACTGGCACCACCACGACGACGAGGACGAGTTCTTCTACGTGGTCGAGGGCCGCCTGCTGATCGACCTCGACGACCGCACCGAAGAACTTGCGCCCGGGCAGGGCTTCGTCGTGCCCAAGGGCGTCCGCCACCGGACGCGCGCGCCCGAGCGGACGGTGATCCTGATGGTCGAAGACGAAGGCGTGATTCCTACGGGCGACTGACCGCCCCGCGCGGTCATCCGTGCCAGACGCGGTGGCCGGCCAGGCGCGCGGCCTCGGCGGCGGCCGTGGCGTGGGCCGCGTCGCCAAAGACGCCGAAGACGGCTGCGCCGGAGCCCGACAGCGCCGCGTAGCCCGCTCCCGCATCCACCAGCGCGTCTTTCGCCGCGCGGATGGCGGGATAGGCGGCCAGGATCGGCGCCTCGAAGTCGTTCACCAGCTCCTCCCGCCAGCGGGCGAGGTCGTTCGAGAGGACGGCGGCGCGCAGGTCCGGCCGCTCTTCGTCGCGCGGCGTCACGCGCCGGTAGGCCTCGGCCGTAGCCACGTGCACGGGTGGCACGACGACGACGAGGTCGAACGGGCACCGGTAGACGGCGTCCGTCTCGGGATCCAGGAGCGGTGCGAGCCGGTCGCCGATGCCCGTCGCGTAGGCCGCCTCCGGGCCGAGGAAGAAGGGCACGTCCGCGCCGAGGCTGGCCGCGAGGCCGTGGAGGCGATCTTCGGGCACGTCGAGGCCCCACAGGTCGGCGAGGAGGCGGAGGGTGGCGGCGGCGTCGCTGGAGCCGCTGCCCAGCCCGGCGCCGTAGGGCAGGTGCTTGTCCAGATGGAGCGCCGCGCCCGCCACGACGCCGTATTCTTCCGCCAACCGGCGGGCGGCCTTCATCACCAGGTTGGATTCATCTGTAGGAAGAGAGGGATCCGAGCACGTGAGCGCGAGCGCCTCCTCGCGCCGGGCCGTCAGATGGTCTGCCCAGGCGATGCGCAGGAAGACCGTTTCGAGGTCGTGGTAGCCGTCGGGACGGCGGCGCAGGACGTGCAGGCCGAGGTTGAGCTTGGCGGGTGCGGGGCGTTTGAGGAGCACGTGAATAAGAATCCCTGGAAGCGTTCGGGCGTTGGAGGGGCCGCATTGCGCGGGCAGGCGGGAAGTCGTAGTTTGGCTAAACTACTGATTTTCAAGTCTCCACGCCCTCCCTTCTCGGCATCTACGGTTCGCCTATCGGCCTCACGGTTACGGCACTACAGATCGAGCGTGCACCCGGGGCGCTGGCCCTGCGTGCCCTTGCCTGCGCGAACTCCCCGGACTCTTCCTCCGACCTCCTCCATGGCAGCACCTTTCTCCCGACCGAGCCCCGGCCCGCTCGCGTGGGCGGCGCTGGGCCTGGCCCTCGTGCTGGCCCTCCCGGCCGCCGCCCAGAACCGCCTGGGCGGACGCCTCGGCGATCCGACCCAGCAGAACCCGATCCAGCAGTGGCAGCAGCGCGCCGCCGAGAGCGAGCTCTTCGGGCTGATCGCCCTCGAAGGCGCCCTCGACGCCGACGCCTACGCCGTCGGGCCCGGCGACGTCTTCAGCATCTCCATCGGGGGGCCGGTGCCGCTCGTCGTGTCCCTCCCGGTCTCGGCCGACGGCACGCTGATGCTGCCCGAGGCCGGCGGCGTGCCGGCCGGCGGGCGGACGCTCACCGAGGTGCAGACCGCCGCCACGGCCGCCTTGCAGCAGCGCTTCCGCAACGTGCCCGTCGAGGTCACGCTCTCGCTCCCGCGCCAGTTCTACATCCACGTGACCGGCGCCGTGCCGGAGCCGGGCCGCTTCCTGATGATGCCCGTCGCGCGCGTGGACGACGCGCTCCAGCAGGCGTTCGCCGCCGAGCTGCGCGTCCGGCCCGATCCCACGGCCGAGGGCGCCCCGCGCGTGGTCGGCTCGGCTACCGGCCAGCGGCCCGCCGCGAATGACGCCTTCCGGCCCTCCCTCCGCACCGTCCGCGTGACCCACCGCGACGGGACGGAGACCTCGCTGGATCTGATCCGCTACTACACGACCGGCGAGACCGCGCACAACCCGTACCTGCGCGACGGCGACGTGATCACCGTGCCGGCCTACCACGTGGACCGCGACGTGGTCCGCGTCTCCGGGGACGTCACCTACCCCGGCAAGTACGCCTTCCGGCCGGGAGACACCGCGCTCGATCTGTTGCTCATCGCCGCCGGGCCGGGCACGCTCGACGACCTCGGGCAGGTGCGCCTGACGCGCCGCGCCAGCGGCGGCGGCGTGGCCGAGAACCGCCTCCTCGACGTGGGTGACCTGGACCACGCCCCGCCCCTGCGCCTCCAGCCCGGCGACCACCTGAACGTGCTCCCCCGCACCGTCGCCGAGGCCCAGATCAACGGCATGGTCGAATACCCCGGCACCTACCCCATCGCCGACGGCGAGACCACGCTGCGCGAGCTCGTCGAGATGGCCGGGGGGCTCCAGGACGACGCGGCCCTCGACGCCGCCTTCCTCGAGCGCCGCACCTCGATGGCCTTCAAGGAGGACGGCCGCCAGAGCGACCTCGACCTCTTCAGCCGCGCCTTCCTCCAGAGCCGCATCCACGAGAACCGGATCGTGGCGGACATCGGGGCGGTGCTGCGCGGCGAGGCCGAGGACCTCGTCCTCACCGACCGCGACCGCGTCGTCATCCCGCGCGACGAGGGGCAGGTCTTCGTGACGGGCAACGTCGTCCGGCCCGGCTATGTGGCCTTCGCGCCCGGCCAGCCGGCCCGGTACTACCTGGAGCGCGCCGGCGGCAAGGTGGCGCTCTCGAAGGGCGTCTACGTCTTCGAGGACGGCACCGGCGCGATGCGCACCGGCGAGGGCGCCCCGGTCGGCTCCGGCGACACCATCTTCGTGGACCGCGTGGACCTGGCCGAGCCGGACCAGCCGGAGCTGGCGCAGCTCCTCATCAGCGAGCGCGCCTCGCGCCGCCAGGCCCGGATCCTGACGACGCAGAACATTATCACCGGCGTCTCGGCCATCACCGGCATCATCACCGCCTACGTAGCGCTGCGGAATATCAATTAGGGGGGAGGGACCGGCCACTGGGGAGCGTACCCCCTAGTGGCCAGCCCCCAGCCCCTGCGAGCGAAGCGAGCCCATGACTCCCGATTCTTTTCCTGACCCGTTCCCGACGGACGACGCGCGGCGTGCGCGGGCCGAGCGCACGGTCTGGACGACGCTGGGCCGGCTCTACCGCTGGCGCCGCTTCATCGCCGGCGTGACGGGCACCGCGGCCGTGCTGGCCGTCGTCCTCAGCCTGCTCATGCAGAACTGGTACGTGGCCCAGACGCGGCTGCTGCTGCCGCCCCGCACCGGCACGGGCCTGCTCTCGGCCGCCGTCATGAGCAACCTCCCGACGGCCGCCCGCTCCCTCCTCGGCGGCGGCGGCGGCGACTACTTCCGCTACCTCTCGATCCTCTCCAGCCGCTCCATGCAGGAGGCCGTGATCGACTCGTTCGACCTCGTCCGGGTCTATGAGGTCGAGGACAGCGAGACGCCCCGCCAGGACGCCATCGACATCCTGGCCGACAACGTCGAGCTGCTCATCGACGACGAGTACGAGTTTCTGACGGTGTCTGTGGCAGACCACGACCCCGAGCGCGCGGCCCGGATGGCGAACTTCCTCGTCCGCAAGCTGAGCGCGATGAACTCGGCGCTGGCCTCGCAGAGCGCCCGCCAGTTCCGCGAATACGTGGAGCAGCGCTACGACGAGTCCGAGGCGTCGCTGGACTCCGTGCTGACCGCGCTGCGGATGTTCCAGGAGCGCTACGGCGTCTTACAGCTGGAGCAGCAG
>JAWWAN010000428.1:0-3967 GCA_033721675.1 Rhodothermales bacterium
GGCCAGGCGTGCGAGGCGGCGGTCGCCCGGCCGCTCGCGCACGAGCAGCGGCAGGGTCATCGTCAGCACCAGGAACGCCAGCATCAGCGCGAGGGCCGGGCGGAGGCCGGCATAGGCGAGCACGGTGCCCAGCCCGGCCCCGCCCAGCGCCAGCCCGGCCAGCTTGCCGGTCCACATCAGGCCGTTGGCCCGGCCCCGCTCCTGCACGCCCAGCAGGTCCACGGCCGCCGCGTCGGTCGCTACGTCCAGCAGCGCGCCGAAGAGGTTGTGGACGAACATCATCGCGGCCAGCAGCCAGAGGGTCTCGTCGAGGCCGGGCGTGGCGAGCATCGCACACAGCGTCAGCGCCATGCCACCCTGGGCGACGAGCATCCACGGGCGGCGGCGGCCCATCGCCGAGCCCGCGTAGCGGTCGAGCACGGGCCCGTAGAGCACCTTGCAGCCCCACGGCAGCCACGTCACGGCCAGCAGCGCCGCGATCTCGGCCACCGACGCGCCCTGCTGCGCCAGGAACGCCGCCAATGCGATGGCCACGAAACCCGTCGGCACGCCCTGCGCCAGGTACAGCGCGGAGAGGAAAAACTGGCGCAGCCGGGGGTTCTCGGCGAGCGTCATCGAAGAGGGACCAACGGATGGAGCGGAGACGGGCGCCGCTAACTTCGCCGTCGGGGCTGAGAGATGCAAGCGCGCGTCATCGCGCCGGGCGGTGGGCCACGACGAGGCCGCTCCCCTCCCGGCGGAGGTCGATCACCTCGCCGATGCCGAGGGCGTCGAGGAAGGGCCGGAGGCCGGCGGCGGTGGCCTCGCGCACGGCGTCCGTGCCGAGGGCGTCGAGTGCGAGCGTCTGAAAGGCCGTGCGCAGGTCGTCCTTGTAGCCGCCCACCGCGTCGCAGACGTCGACGCGGGTGCCGCCGATGCCGAGGTTGCAGACGCCGCCGGCCTGGACGGTCCCCTCGAACGCCACGTCGGCGAGGTCGAGCGCGAGGTCCCCGTCGAGCACGACGGGGCGGAAGGTGAGGGCGAGGCGGCCGTCGCGGAGCTGGACGTCCGGCGCGGCGCCGTCGGAGCCGCCGAGGCAGGCGCGCACGCCGCCGAAGGCCCGCAGGAGGCAATGCCCCTTAAACTCGGCGCCCTCCTCCTCCAGCGGCAGCACGGCCGTCAGCAGCACCGCCAGCGTGTCGTCCGCGACGAACGCCGCGAGGCTGTCCGTCAGGGCGTTGACGTCATTCACGTAATAGAGCAATCGGACCGGCCCGACGTCCGTGCGGGACTCCGCGATGGTGAACCGGAACTCGTCGCCGCCGAGCGTCGGGCTCAGCCGCACGAGGGCGTCGTCGCTGCGCTGCCAGCTGTTTTCCTGCTCCTCGCCCTTGTCCCCATAGTTGTTCAGCCGCACCACGGTACCGCGCAGGCCCTCGGTCATGGCCGTCTGCAGAAACGCCTCGGTCAAGACGGTCTCCTCGATCTGCGGCACGGCGTCCAGGCCGTCGTCGTCGTTGCTGCCGGTGAGCTCGCAGCCGGCGAGGAGCAGGATCAGGGCGAACAGGGGAAGCGGGCGGGCGGAAGGCATGAGGGATCGGAAGCGGATCGGAAGTCGGAAAGGATGAACGGCCGTCACGTCCGCCGCACCTGCCGCCAGTGGTAGGCATAGACCGGCGCGGCGATGACGACGAGGGCGAGGCTGCCGAGGAGGCGGCGCAGCGCGTTGCGCCGCATCTGCCGCTCCAGCCGCGCCTGCTCCTCGTCGGCCATCGCTTCGAGCTCGGCGCGGGTGAACGTAGAATCGCCCGGTGCCCCGCCGGGCCGCAGCACGCGCTCGCGCAGGTCGAGCGCGGTGGGCCGGAAGGGCTCTTCCGGCAGCGCGAGGTCCAGCCCCGCACGCACGCTCTGCGCCGCGCCGATGATCACCATCAGCAGCGTAGCGAAGCAGACGAGGTAGTAGTAGGTCTGACGAACGTCCCAGGCCATGTTGGGGGAAGGGGGAAGAGCCAGGAGGGAAGAGGGGTAGGGCGGCCTGTGTGTGAGACACATGGCTTCGCCTCGGTACCGAACCCGCAGCGGCCGCACAGGCTCCCGCCCCGCTCCCGCGCCCCCTCCCCGGGATTTCGCACAATTCCAACGTGAGGCAGGCAGGCCATGCGTATTTTGCGCCCGCACGTTTCTCACCGCCGTTCCTCCGCAGCCTGCATGCCCTCCCCTTCCGGAAAAAAGTACGTCGCCGTGGCCGGCAACATCGGCGCCGGCAAGAGCTCGCTGACGAAGGTGCTCAGCGACTATTTCAAGTGGCAACCCTTCTTCGAGCGCGTCGATGACAACCCGTACCTGGCCGACTTCTACACGGACATGCTGCGGTGGTCGTTCAACCTCCAGGTCTTCTTCCTGTCGAGCCGCTTCAACCACCAGCGGGCCATCGAGGAGGCGCCCCACTCCGTCGTCCAGGACCGCTCGATCTACGAAGACGCCGAGATCTTCGCGCGCAACCTCTACGAGATGAGCCTGATGAGCGAGCGGGACTACGAGAACTACACCGAGCTGTTCTCGATCATGACCTCGTACCTCACGCCGCCCGACCTGCTGATCTACCTCCGCTCCACCGTCCCCACGCTCGTCGACCACATCCAGCACCGGGGGCGGGACTACGAGTCGACGATCCGCATCGAGTACCTGCAACGCCTCAACGGGCTCTACGAGGACTGGATCGACCGCTACGACCTCGGCCCGAAGATGATCGTGGACGTGGACGAGCTGGACTTCGTCAACCGCCCCGAGGACCGGCGCGAGGTCATCGCCCGCGTGGACAGCCGCCTCTTCGGCCTCTTCCCGGAGTGAGTGATGGCGGATCGCGGAGCGAGGATCGAAGACGGCAGCGTGCGGCCCTCCTGGTCGATCCTCTATCTGCTGTGCGCGCTCCTCGTGCTCTCCGCGCCGCCGGCCCGCGCGCAGGCGCCGGACTCCGCGCAGGCCGCGCCACAGGCCCCGCCACAGGCCCCGCCCGTCGGCTTCGCGCACGCTGACCCCGGCATTGCCGTGGCGGACACGCTCCCCGCACGGCTTCCCGAACTCGACGTGCCCGCCCTGCTGGACGCCCTGCCCGGCGCCTTCGTGTACGAGTTCGGCACGCTCGGCTGGCCCGACGCCTGGAGCCGCGACGCCCTCCCGCCCCACCGCACCGCGCTCACCCTGGACGGCCTGCCCTTCGACGACCCCGCGACGGGCCGCCCACGCTACGACCTCCTCCCGACGGCCTGGCTGGAACCGCCCGTGGTGGGCGCGGGCCGCCACGGGGCGCCCGTGGCCGTCGCCACGCGGCTCCGGCCGTACGCACCCCGCCGCCCGCTCACCGAGATCGCGTACCGGAGCGGCAGCGGCATCCAGAGCGTGATGGCCACGCACGTGCAGCGCCGCCCGCGCCGCCTGTTCGGCCAGGACGGCGTGCTGGGGCTGCTGGGCGGCTACGGCGGGCACGCGGCGCAGGGCGAGTATGACGGCAGCCGCCTCCGGCGCGGGCGTCAGCTGCTGGGCCGCCTCCGCTACGCCCAGCCGCGCGGCGCGGTGGAGCTGCGCGTGCTCCACAACCGCCGCTCCCTCGGCGCCCACGGCGGCGTCCTGCCCGTGCCCGGCTTCTCGTTCGAGTCGATCTACGCCCGCCTCGTGGCGCCGGTGGCAAACCCGAATGCCCGGCGCCAGACGATCCGCAACGACTTCGCCGCCACCGTCCGCGCCCGGTTGCTGCCCGCCCGCGCCGAGCCGCTCACGGTCTCGGCCTTTTTCACGAAGGAATTTTTCGAGTACCGCCTGCCGGGGGACACGCTCTCGGCCCGCGCGCGCCGTGCCGGCGTGCACGCGGAGCAGGCGCTGCGGCTCGGGGCGCACCACCTCCGCCTCCGCGCCGACGCGTGGCGCGACGAGATCACGCGCAGCAACGCCCTCCCGGACTCGCTCGGGCTGCGCCGGACGCAGCTCCACC
>JAWWAN010000429.1:0-3953 GCA_033721675.1 Rhodothermales bacterium
AGCACACGGCGGGCATGTCCGGCAGCCGCGTCATCGTCGCCATCAACAAGGACCCGGACGCACCGATCTTCAAGCTCGCCACCTACGGCCTCGTCGGCGACCTCTACCAGATTCTGCCGGCGCTCATCCGCGCACTCAAGAAGGGAGCCGGGTGAGGCGGGACCCAGGGTGAACGGTTCTTCGGCCTCTCGGCAACGGAGCATTTCATGGACGAGAAGTTCGACTGCATCATCGTGGGGGGTGGCGTCGCGGGCTTGAGCGCGGCCCTCGTGCTGGCGCGCGCCGGCGCGCGCTTCCTGCTCATCGAGCGGGGCGCGTTCTGCGGCGCCAAAAACGTCTCGGGGGGCGTCCTCTGGGGGCGCGACCTCGCCCGCCTGGTGCCCGGCTACTGGGAGGACGAGGACGCCGGCTTCGAGCGCTTCGTCGACCACCGCCGCCTGACGTTCATGGACGCCGAGTCTGCCTTCTCCGTGGACTTCAAGTCCGGCCACTTCGGCGCGCCCCCCTACCCCGGCATCACCGTCCTCCGCGCGCGGTTCGACCAGTGGCTCGCCGGCAAGGTGCAGGAGGCCATCGAGGCGAGCGAGGCCGCCGACGCGTCGTTTCTCGCGGAGAACATCCTCGTCGAGGAGGTCCTGATGGAGGACGGCCGGGCCGTCGGCATCCGGGCCGGCGAGGAGCGGTTCTACGCGGACTGCGTGATCCTGGCCGAGGGCGTCAACAACCTGCTGACGCGGCAGGTCGGGCTGGAGGCGGCATACGTCCCGGCGGACTACGTGGCCGTCGGCGTCAAGGAGGTCCTCCGGTTCGAGCGCTCCGTGCTGGAGGACCGGTTCCAGCTGGAGGGACGCAGCGGGCTCTCGAACGAGTTCGTCGGCTTCGCCAGCGGCGGCGTCGAGGGGGGCGGCTTCCTCTACACGAACCGCGAGAGCGTCTCCGTCGGCCTCGTCCTCGGCATGAAGGACCTGCGCGAGAAGCGCAAGACGCCCTACGACCTGCTCAGTGCGTTCAAGGCGCACCCGACGGTGGCGGGCATGCTGCGTGGCGGCGAGGTGCTCGAATACTCGGCCCACGTGGTTTCCACCGGCGACGCGCGCGGCCTGCCCAGAGAGGTCTACGCCGACGGCGTGCTCGTCACCGGCGAGGCCGCGCACCTGCTGCTCAACGCCGGCAAGGCCATCCAGGGGATGGACTTCGCGATGCACTCCGGCATCCTCGCCGCCGGCACGGTGCTGGAAGCCAAGCGCGCGGGCGACTTCAGCGCGGCCACGCTCCAGGCCTACCGCGCCGCCCTCGACGCCAGCTACGTGATGCAGGACCTGAACGCCTTCCAGGGCGCCGTCCACCTGCTCCACGAACCCGCCATGTTCGGCCCCGTGCCGGACCTCCTGTGCGACTTCGGGCGGGCGTTCTTCACCGTCACGGGCGAGCCGTCTAAAAAAGCAGCAACGCTGCTCAAGGAGAGCGTCAAGCGGTCCGAGCTATCGACGTGGGAGCTGATGAAGCTCGGCATGAAAGCCGCTCGCTCGCTCTGACGGCCCGGAACTTTCGCGCCGGTGCGCCGCACAATTGCGCCCCAGTCCCCAGTGGCCCGTCCCCATCCCCCCGACCATGCAGCAGCTCAGCCTCTCCGAACGCCTCGGCACCGTCGCCTACCGCAACCAGGGCCGCACCGACGCCACGCCGCACATCCGCGTCGACACGGCGATCTGCAACAGCGTCTGCCCGCACAAGTGCACCACGTACGTGTGCCCGGCCAAGTGCTACACCCTCGACGCCGCCGGCCAGGTGCACTTCCAGGTGGAAGACTGCATCGAGTGCGGCACGTGCATGTACGCCTGCGACCAGGGCGCCGTCTCGTGGAACTATCCCGACCCCGAGACCGGGCTGGGCGTCACCTGGAACCTGGGGTGACGTGCCCGGCCCGCTGGCGACCGGAACAGATGATTGACGAGTGATGATCGGCGATGGATGAGGGTTGAATGTACGGTCTTGGCCTCCTCGGCGGGACGCCCCGTTCAACAATCACCAATCCATGTTCTTCATTCTCCAATCATCCGTTCTCTCTCCCTACGCACTCGCGGCCTGGGCGGCCCTGGACATTTTCCTGCGCCTCGGCTAACCTCCGGGCATCCATCCATGCCCCGGAGGAGAACTCATGCACCGCGTCTTCGCCGTCAGCGACGGCACCGGGCACACGGCGGAACGGGCACTGACGGCGGCCCTCGCCCAGTTCGAGGGCGCCGACGTCCAGATCGAGCGGTGGCCCAAGGTGCGCACGCGCGTCCAGGTGCGGGACGTCGTCGGCGAGGCCCGCACCGCCGGCGGCCTGATCGTCCACACCCTCGTCTCGGACGAGCTGCGGGGCGAGATGCTGCGCGCCGCGCGCCGCCACAACGTCGAAGCCATCGACCTGATGGGGCCGCTCCTGGCCCGTCTGTCCGAGCAGATCGCCGCCTCACCCGCCGAGCGCCCCGGCCTCTTCGGCCAGATCAGCGAGGACTACTTCCGGCGGATCGAGACGATGGAGTTCGCCTTCCGCCACGACGACGGGCAGCGCCTCGACGAGCTGCACCAGGCCGAGATCGTGCTGCTCGGCGTCTCACGCACGTTCAAGACGCCGCTGAGCATCTACCTCGCCTTCAAGGGCTGGTTCGTCGCCAACGTGCCCATCGTGATGCACCTGGAGCCGCCCGCCGTGCTGGCCGAGTTGCCTGCGCACCGCGTCTTCTGTTTCACCATGAACCCGTACCGCCTCTCGGCCCTCCGGCGCGCCCGCCACGAACACCTCGGCGGCGTCACCCGGCAGTACGCCGAGGTCGACTACGTGCGGCAGGAGCTGCGCTACGCGATGGACCTCTTCGGCCGCCACCCGGACTGGCCCATCGTCGACGTGACCAACAAGCCCATCGAGGAGATCGCCTCCGAGGTCATCGCCCTGCGCGGCGCTGCAGACGAGCGGAACGAGAAGACCTGACGGGGGGCCGCCCGCCCTTCCGCCCGCCGACCCGTCCGCTACGCCCGCCGGACCGAGACCCGGAGCGGCGGCAGGCCGTCGGCCTCGGCCTCCAGCACGTCGCCCTCCGCGACGGGCCCGACGCCCTCGGGCGTGCCGGTGTAGAGCAGATCGCCGGGTTCGAGCGTGAAGATCGACGAGCAGTAGGCGACGAGCGTGGCGACGGAGAAGATCATGTCGCCCGTATGGCCCTCCTGGCGGACCGCGCCGTTCACCCGGAGGCGCAGCGTCAGGTCCTGCGGATCGGGCACGGCGGAGGCGGGGACGAGGGCGCCCAGCGGCGCGAACGTGTCGAACCCCTTGGCGACGCTCCACGGGTGCCCCTTCTGCTTGGCCGCCGCCTGGACGTCCCGCGCCGTCATGTCCAGCCCGAGGGCGTAGGCGGCCACGTAGGACAGGGCCTCGGCTTCGGGGATGTGCCGGCCCGCACGGCCGAGGACCGCCACCAGCTCCAGCTCGTGGTGGACGTCGCGGGACTGGGGCGGCAGCACGATGGCGCCGTCGTGGCCGACGAGCGCCGTGGAGGGTTTCAGGAACACCATCGGCTCCTCCGGCACGGCGCTCTGCATCTCGGCGGCGTGTTTGGCGTAGTTGCGCCCGATGCACAGCAGCTTGCCCGGCCGCACCGGCGCAGCAGCGCCCGGCAACGAAATCTGCATAATTCGCGGGGGTTTAACAGGATTGATCTGCGGCCGGGCGATCCTTATCTTGTGAGGCTCGTTGGAGACCCCCGACGAACCCCGATCTCATCACTCTCGCGCCGGTACCCAACCCGGCGCTCCAAAGCAGAGGATCCGATGTACGCCATCGTAGACATCCACGGCAAGCAGTTCAAAGTTCAGGAGGACGACACGCCCATCTTCGCGCTCAGCCGCATCACCGGCTGGACGGCCCACCTGCTGGAGCAGTGGCAGGAGAACCGCCTCATCCGCCCCCG
>JAWWAN010000430.1:0-3949 GCA_033721675.1 Rhodothermales bacterium
CTCACGATGGTGGGCGTCACCGGCACGAACGGCAAGACCACGACTGCCTTCCTCCTCCATCACCTCCTGACGGCGCTCGGCCACACGGCCGGCCTCATCGGCACCGTCGAGTACCGCATCGGGCAGCAGGCCCTCCCGGCCACGCACACCACGCCGGACGCCCTGGCCCTCCAGCATCTCCTGCGGCAGATGGCCGACGCCGGCTGCACCGCGTGCGCGATGGAGACCTCGTCCCACGCCCTCGTGCAGCACCGCGTGCGCGGCGTCCGCTACGACGCCGCCCTCTTCACGAACCTCACGCAGGACCACCTGGACTACCACGACACGTTCGACGCCTACCTCGCCGCGAAGAAGATCCTCTTCGATACGCTCTCCGAGGACGCCGCCGCCGTCGTCAACCTGGACGACCCCGCCGGCGCGCAGATGGTGGCCGATACCGCCGCGCGTGTGCTCACCTACGGCACCGGCACGGAGGCCGACGTCCGCGTCGAGATCCTGGAGAACACGCTCGAAGGGCTGCGCCTGCGGCTCGACGGCGGCACCCGGCGCTTCCGGCTCGTGGGCCGGTTCAACGCGTACAACCTGGCCGGGGCCTACGGCGCCGCCCGCGCCCTCGGCTACGGCCGCGACGAGACGCTCGACGCCCTCGCCGAGGCGCCGCCCGTGCCCGGCCGCTTCGAGCAGTTCCGGTTCGAGGACGGCACCACCGCCATCGTCGATTACGCCCACACGCCGGATGCCCTCGAAAACGTGCTCGCGACGATCCGCGAGACCCAGCCCCCCGGCGCCCGCCTCTGGTGCGTCTTCGGCTGCGGCGGCGACCGCGACCGCGCCAAGCGGCCCTGCATGGCGCAGGCCGCCGAGCGCCTCGCCGACCGCCTGATCGTCACGGCAGACAACGTCCGCACCGAACCCCTCGCCCGCATCATGGACGACATCCGGCAGGGCCTGGAGCGCCCGGACGCCGCCCGGTGGATCGACGACCGCGCCGAAGCGATCGCCACGGCCGCGCGCGAGGCCGCCCCCGGCGACGTCGTCCTCGTGGCCGGCAAGGGGCACGAAGACTACCAGATCGTCGGCACCGAGCGGCACCACTTCGACGACCGCGAGCAGGTGCGGCGGCACTTCGGGTTGCGAACGGCGCCTTCCCCGCGCGGCGCCTGATCCGTCCGACCCCTCGACATCCGCAATCCGAGATCGAACGATGCTCTACTACTTCATCCAGTACCTGGAACGCGAGTTCCAGCCGCCCGGCTTCCAGGCCGTCGAGTTTCTGACGGTGCGCGCGGCGCTGGCCGCCATGACGGCGCTGCTGATCGCGCTCTTCATCGGGCGCGGCATCATCAACTGGCTGAGCCGCCAGCAGATCGGCGAGCAGGTGCGCGGCGGCGAGGATGCCGGCGCCGTGGACCACACCCACAAGGCCGGCACGCCGACGATGGGCGGCCTCATCATCCTGCTCGCCGTCCTCGGGTCCACGCTCCTCTGGGGGGCGCTCACCGAGGTCTACGTCTGGCTCATCCTCGGCGCCACCGCCTGGATGGGCGCCTTCGGCTTCGCCGACGACTACATCAAGGTGGTCAAGAAAGACAAGCGGGGGCTGGCGCCGCGCGTCAAGATCGTGGGCCAGATCTCGCTCGGCCTCATCGTCGGCTGCGTGCTCTACTTCCACCCGGACTTCACCGAGATCCGCACGCTCACCTACGTGCCGTTCATCAAGGAAGAGGTCTTCAACTACAACCTCTTCAAGGGCATCGAGGGCTGGGAAGACCTGGGGTGGCTCATCTACATCCCCGTGGCGGTCTTCATCGTGACGGCCGTCTCGAACGCCGTCAACCTGACCGACGGGCTGGACGGGCTGACGGCCGGCGTGACGGCCTTCGTCGCCCTCGGCATGACGGCCCTCACCTACATCGCCGGCAACACGATCCTCTCGGACTTCCTCAACGAGATGTACCTGGAGGGGGCGGGCGAGCTGGCGGTCTTCTGCGCCGCGATGGCGGCTGCCTGCTTCGGTTTCCTCTGGTTCAACAGCTTCCCGGCGACGGTCTTCATGGGCGATACCGGCTCGCTGGCGCTCGGCGCGGCGGTGGCGACCGTGATGCTCTCGATCCGCAAGGAGCTGCTGCTGCCGGCGCTCGGCTTCATCTACTTCGTGGAGGTCGTCTCGGTGATCGTGCAGACTTCCTACTTCAAGTACACCAAGCGCCGCTACGGCGAGGGCCGAAGGATCTTCCGGATGGCGCCGCTGCACCACCACTTCGAGGCGCGCGGCACGCACGAGGCCAAGATCGTCGTCCGCTTCTGGATCATCACGGCGGTGACGATCATCGCCACGCTGCTCGTCCTGCGCCTCCGCTGAGGCGTTGTCAGGTCGAAGGTCTGAAGGTCATCAGGTCGTCAGGTCCGGCACTTCGTTCGGCTCTGATGGACCTTCGACCTCCCGACCTCCCGACCTTCGGCTCTTCACCTTTCAACCTTCAATCCGAATGGAACGCAGCGAGATTCGCGGCAAGCGCGTCACCGTCGTCGGCGGCGCGCGGAGCGGGCTGGCCGTGGCGCGGCTGCTGACGGCCGAGGGCGCCACCGTCTTTCTGACCGAGAAGGGCGAGGCCACGGGCGGCATCCGCGAGGCGCTCGCCGAGGCCGGCGCCGAGGCCGAGTTCGGCGGCCATACCCGCCGCGCGCTCGACGCCGACTTCTTCGCCATCAGCCCCGGCGTGCCCTCCACGGTCAACATCGTGCAGCAGGCGCAGCAGCTCGGGCTCAGGGTCTATTCCGAGATCGAGGTGGCCTCCTGGTTCTGCGAAGCGCCCATCGTGGCCATCACCGGCTCGAACGGCAAGACCACCACCACCAGCCTCACGGGCCACATCTTCCGCCAGAGCGGGCGCCCGACGGTCGTGGCCGGCAACATCGGCTACCCGTTCGCGGACTACGTCTCCGGCCTCACGCCCGAGCACGTGGTGGTCCTCGAAGTCTCCAGCTTCCAGCTCGACCACGTCGACGCCTTCCGGCCGCGGGTGAGCGTGCTGCTCAACATCACGCCGGACCACCTGGACCGCTACGACTACGACTTCAACAAGTACGCCCAGAGCAAATTTCGAATCTTCGAGAACCAGCGCGACGACGACGTGCTCGTCTACAACCACGACGACGCGCTCGTCCGCGACTACGTCCGCTGGGCGACGATGCGCCGGCCGCTGCGGGCGCTGGGCTTCAGCCAGGAAGACGAACTCGACGAGGGCGCCTTCCTGCGCGACGGAGCCCTCGTCCTGCGCCTTCACAACCAAGAGGACATCCTCATGCAAGCCGACAAGCTGGCCCTCCGGGGCCGACACAATCTGTACAACTCGCTGGCGGCGGCCGTGGCGGCTCGCGTCATGGAGGTCCGCAGCGACGTCGTGCGGGAGAGCCTGACGAGCTTCGAGGGCGTGCCTCACCGCCTCGAACTCGTCCGAGAGCTCGACGGCGTCCGCTACGTCAACGACTCGAAAGCGACGAATGTCAACGCCGTCTGGTACGCCCTGGAGAGCTTCACCGAGCCCCTGGTGCTCATCGCCGGCGGCCGGGACAAAGGCAACGACTACGCGAGCCTCCGGCCCCTGGTGCGCCGCAAGGTGCGGGCGGTGATCGCCCTGGGGGAGAGCGCCGAGAAGGTGATGCAGGAGCTCGGGGCGGCGGCGCCCCACAGCGTGGAGGCCGGGACGATGGAAGAAGCCCTCCGCCTCGCGCGCCTCTTCGCCGAACCCGGCGATGTGGTGCTGCTGAGCCCCGCCTGCGCCAGCTTCGACATGTTCGAGAACTACGAGGACCGGGGCGACACCTTCAAACGGCTCGTGCGAAGCCTCTAAACGCGTCCGCGGTCCCTCGCCCTGTGGAGGGGCACCCCCCCGGCCCCGGACGACGGACCGAAAGCTCATGACGAAACGAAAGACGAAGGCGCTGC
>JAWWAN010000431.1:0-3944 GCA_033721675.1 Rhodothermales bacterium
GCAGATTGCAGAAGGATTTCGGTGTCCCTCCTCGGATGGAGCCCCCTCTGCACTCTGCACGCTCTACTCTGCACGCTGCAATCCGAATCTTTTCCACACGTAGCCTTTCCAGTCCCATGAAACGTCTCCTCTCCCTCTGCGCGCTCGCGGTGCTCCTCGCGGCGCCCGCCCTCGCGCAGAAGCACTATACCGAGATCGAATACCCGCCGCTGCCGGACTTCGAGGTGCCCGAGGCCACGCGCCTGGAGCTCGACAACGGCATGATCGTCTACCTCATCGAAGACCGCGAGCTGCCCCTCGTCAACCTCTCCGCGCGCATCGGCGTGGGCTCCGTCTGGGAGCCGGCCGACAAGACCGGGCTGGCCGCCGTCACGGGTGACGTCCTCCGCACGGGCGGCACCGAGTCCGTCCCGGCCGACGCCCTCAACGAGCGCCTGGAGAGCATCGGCGCCGTCATCGAGACGGGCATCGGCGAGACCAGCGGCTCGGCCTTCATGTCTACGCTCACCGAGCACACGGACGAGGTCCTCGGCCTCTTCGCGGAGGTGCTCATGAACCCGGCCTTCCCGCAGGACAAGATCGACCTCGCCAAAACCCAGTGGAAGAGCGCCATCTCGCGCCGCAACGACGACCCCCAGGAGATCGCCTTCCGCGAGTTCGACGAGCTGATCTATGGCGCGGACAGCCCCTACGCCCGCACGCCGGAGTACTTCACCGTCGAGGCCATCAGCCGCGAGGATGCCCTCGCGTTCCACGAGCGGTTCTACCACCCCAACAACGTCATCCTCGGCGTCTGGGGTGACTTCGACACGGATGCGATGGTCGAGAAGCTGCGGGCGGCCTTCGGCGGATGGCAGGCCGCGCCCGGCTTCGAGCGCCCCGCCCCGCCGCCCGTCGATGCGGCCAGCGACTACGGCGTCTTCTACGCCGAGAAGCCGGACGTGACGCAGTCTACCGTGCTGCTGGGCCACCCCGGCGAGGTCAGCCGCGCGCACCCGGACTACCACGCCCTGACGATGATGAACCAGGTGCTCAGCGGCGGCTTCTCCAGCCGCCTCTTCCAGAACGTGCGTGACGACCAGGGCCTCGCCTACGCCGTCTTCGGGGCCTACACGGCCAACTACGACCGGCCCGGCCAGTTCTACGCCGGCGTGATGACCAAGTCCGAGTCTACGGTCGAGGCCGCCCGGTCCGTCCTGCGCGAGATCGAGAAGATGCAGGAGGCCCCGCCCACCGGGGACGAGATCGACCAGGCCAAGGAGAGCTACCTCAACGCCTTCGTCTTCAACTTCGACTCGCGCCGCGAGATCGTGGACCGCCTGACGACCTACGAGTATTACGGCTACCCGGCGGACTACCTGGAGCAGCAGCAGCGCGGCATCGCCGCCGTCACCGCGGACGACGTGCACCGCGTCTCGCAGGAGTACCTCCGCCCGGACCAGGTCAAGATCCTCGCCGTCGGCAACGACGCCGACTTCGGCGAGCCGCTCTCGGCGCTCGGCCCGGTCGACGAGATCGACATCACGATCCCGACGACGCGCGAGGCCGCGCCCGAGGCCACCGAGGAGACGCGCTCCGAAGGGCGCGCGCTGCTCCGGCAGGCCGCCGACGCCCTGGGCGGCATGGCCGCCTTCCAGCAGATCGAGAGCGTCCGCGCCACCGCCGCCTCGGCGATGACCACGCCGGACAACCAGCAGATGCAGACGTCCCTGGAGATGGTCGTCGCCTACCCGGACAAGGCCCGCCTGACGCAGCGCCTGCCGATGGGCGAGTTCACCGTGACGATCAACGGCCGCGACGTCTCGCTGACCGCCCCGCAGGGCTCGATGCCCGCCCCGCCCCCGATGCGTCGCCAGTTCTTCGGCGCCCTCTGGCGGGACGTCGCCTACCTCTTCGCCCATGCCGGCGCCGACGGCCTGGAGGTCCAGTTCGTCGGGCAGGAGACCGTGGACGGCACGACGATGGACGTGCTCCGCATCGCCCCGCCGGGCGAGGCCGACCCCTTCCAGCTCTTCCTGGACGCCGAGACGCACCGCCCCGTGCAGGTCACCTATACGGGCATGGACATGAACGGCACCCCGACCGACAGCCGCGAGGTGTGGAGCGACTTTCGCACGGTGAACGGCGTGCTGGTGCCGTTCAAGACCACCACCTACGGCCCCGACGGCGCGGTCGCCGCCGAGACGACGGTGGACGTGTTGGAGTTCAACGTGCCGGTGGATCCGAGCCTGTTCTAGCCGCCACGGCCTTCGCCACAGAACGACGCCCTCCCCGGCCCAGGTGCCAGGGAGGGCGTCGCTTTTTTATGGCGATCCGACGGCCCCGAACCACTATCCCGGCCCAGGCGTGGGCGCTGCGAAAGACCCGTCATCCCAAGCGTAGCGAGGGGCCTGGGCTGAACGAGGGCGCAAGCCCTTCGACACCGTTCCCTCGGCAGGCTCGGGATGCCATGAGTCTCGGGATGACGGGGGTCGAGGCGCGGTTCACGCTCGGCGCGCGGGTCCGCTCTCCCGACGTCTTCGTTCCCGTCTCGCGCGCCCGGTTCGAGTGCGAGGGGCGCTCAGCCGTCGTCGCGGTCGTTGACGCGGGCCGGCGGCGCGGTGGCCTCGACGGCGACGAACGGCTCCAGGATCTCGTACGTGTGCTCGGCGCCCTCCGGCACGACCCACGAGTCGCCCTCGGTGAGATCGACGGTCTGGCCTTCCAGATGGAGGCGTGCCTTGCCGTGGATCACGTAGCCGACCGTCTCGTAGGGGCGGCTGCGCAGTTCTTTCTGCCCGTTGGGGCCCTTCTCCCACAGGCGCATCGCCACTTTCTTGCCGGCGGCGAGGTACGTCTGCCCCATCTCGCCGATGGGCGAGTGGTCGGCGTCGATTTTCTTGACGGTGGTGTCGGCCATGGGTGGTGATAGCTTGGGTGCGTAGAGGCGATGAGCTATCTGATACCGGGAGGCGCGGGGGGCTGTTTGCGGTGGCCCGTGATCATCAGGTAACATGCGGAGCCAGACGCCCGGCGTGGAGGGACCGGCAGCGGCGGCCGTGCGTTCCTGCCATCCTGGCGCAGTGCGCGCGGGTGGTACGCTTTTAGAGCCGGGAGTATGGAGCGAAGGGCGCGGCGGCGCCTGCCATTGTTGCCGCCTCACGCCCCCTACCTTCTCCGATCACAGACGGAACCGCATAGATGAACCTCCATAAATTTACCGTCAAGGCGCGCGAGGCCGTGCAGAAGGCCACGGAGATCGCCGCCTCGCAGAGCCATCAGGGGCTCGACACCGCCCACCTGATGAAGGCGTTCCTCACCGATGCCAACGGCATCGTCGTCACCATCCTCCAGAAGCTCGGCGCGAACCTGAACGCGCTGGAAGCAAAGACCGACGAGGCGCTGGAGAAGCTGCCCGTCGTCTCCGGCTCCAGCGTCTCGGGCCAGTACGTCGGCAACGACCTCAAGAAAGTCTTCGACCGTGCCCTCGCCGAGGCCGAGGTGTTGCAGGACGAGTACGTCTCCAGCGAGCACCTGCTCGTGGCGCTCAGCGCCGCCAAGGATCGCGTGGGCGAGGCGCTGCGCGAGCAGGGCGTGACCAAGGAGGCCGTCCTCGGCGTGCTCAAGGAGGTGCGCGGCAGCCAGCGCGTCACCGACCCCCACGCCGAAGACCGCTACCAGGCGCTCGACCGCTTCACGCGCAACCTCAACGACCTCGCACGGCGCGGCAAGATCGACCCCGTCATCGGGCGGGACGAAGAGATCCGGCGCGTGCTCCAGATCCTCAGCCGCCGCACTAAGAACAACCCCGTGCTCGTCGGCGAGCCCGGCGTCGGCAAGACCGCGATCGCCGAGGGCATCGCCATCCGGATCGTGCAGGGGGACGTGCCCGAGGGGCTCAAGAACCGCCGCATCCACGCGCTCGACATGGGGGCGCTCATCGCCGGGGCCAAGTACCGGGGCGA
>JAWWAN010000432.1:0-3938 GCA_033721675.1 Rhodothermales bacterium
CGACGCCGCCATCAACCCCGGCAACTCCGGCGGCGCGCTGGTCAACCTCGACGGCGCGCTCGTCGGCATCTCGACGGCCATCGCCACCGAGAGCGGCTCGTACGAGGGCTACGGCTTCGCCGTGCCGGTGAACCTCGTCGAGCGCGTCGTGCGCGATCTGATCGCCTTCGGCGAAGTCCGGCGCGGCTACCTCGGCGTCTCCATCCAGGACGTCGACGCCCTCTCGGCCCGCGAGCTGGGCCTGGACCAGATCGGCGGCGTCTACCTGAACCAGGTCACGCGCGGGGGAGCCGCCTACCGGGGCGGCCTGCGGCGCGGGGACGTGGTGCTCTCCGTGGGGGGGCACCAGGTCAACGCCTCCAACGAGTTGCAGAGCCACATCGCCCGCCATCGCCCCGGAGACCGGGTGCGCATGGAGATCTGGCGGCGCGGCGAGCTGCAGCAGCTCGAGGTCGAGCTGCTCGGCAGAGAGAACCCGGCCTACCAGGACTGGTTTGGCGAGCTGGAGAACGAGGCGCCGCCCCCGCCGCAGCCCGAGACGGCGCCGGAGACGCCCCCCGCCGAGGTCTTCGAGCTCGACGCCTGGGGCATCGGCCTGCGCGAGACTACCGAGCGGGACCTCCACGGCTTCGACGTCGAGGCCGGCGTCTACGTGGCCTTCGTCGAGAAGGGCAGCGTGGCGGATGCCGCGGGCCTGCCCAACGACGTCGTGCTCAGCGCCATCGACGGCGCCCCGACGGCGACGCTCGAAGAGGCGGTGCGCCTGCTGGGGCAGGCCGCGCGCCGGGGCGAGGCGCCGCTGCTGCGCGTGGTGCGCCGGAACGGCCTGGCCGCCTTCTACGAACTGCCGGCGCCCACCGAGTAGCCGCGGATCCGCAGGGGCGGGTTCTCCTGACTTTCTTCGCACGCGCGAGCCCGTGGCCCCGAGCCCACGCACGGCATGATTCGTTAGGCATGATTCGTTATCTGACCGCCGGAGAATCCCATGGCGAGGCGCTGGTGGGCATCGTGGAAGGCGTGCCGGCCGGGCTCCCGCTGACGGCCGGCGCGATCGACCACCACCTCGCGCGCCGCTGGCTGGGCTTCGGGCGCGGAGGGCGCGCCAAGATCGAGCAGGACCGCGTCCACATCTACTCCGGCGTCCGCTTCGCGAAGACCCTCGGCAGCCCCATCGCCTTCCGGCTCGACAACGCCGCGTACCGCAAAGACCGCTCGGGCTGGCCCGCCGTGATGGCCGTCGAAGGGAGCGGGGAGGGCGTCGAGAAGGTGACGCTGCCCCGCCCCGGCCATGCCGACCTCGTGGGCGCGCAGAAGTATGGGTTCGACGACATCCGCCCCGTCATCGACCGGGCCAGCGCCCGCGAGACGGCGATGCGCGTGGCGTGCTGCTCCGTCGCGCGCCTGCTGCTCCGTCACTTCGGCATCGAGGTGGGCAGCCACGTGGTCCGCATCGGGGCCGTCGGCTACGAGGGCGGGCCGTCGGCGTGGCAGGGCCGCGTGGAGGCGCTGCTGGCCGAGGGCGCCGAGGCCGTCAACCGCGCCGCCGACGCCAGCGAGGTCCGCATGCTCGACTCTGACCTGAGCGCGCGCTGCATCGAGCACATCAAAGACACCAAGCGGCAGGGCGACTCGCTCGGCGGCGTCTACGAGGTGGTCGTCACGGGCCTCCCGCCGGGGCTCGGCTCCTACGTCCAGTGGGACCGCCGGCTCGACGGGCTGCTCGCCCAGGCCATCCTCTCGATTCAGGCGCAGAAGGGCGTCGAGGTGGGCGACGGGGTCGAGGGCGCGGCGCGGCCCGGCTCGCAGGTGCACGACCCCATCGTGCAGGAGGAGGGTCGTTACCGCCGCGCCACGAACCACGCCGGCGGCATCGAGGGCGGTGTCACGAACGGGATGCCCGTCGTCGTGCGCGGCTACATGAAGCCCATCCCCACGCTCATCAAGCCGCTCGGCACGGTCGATCTGGCCTCCGGCGAGGCCCAGCCGACGCGCTACGAGCGGAGCGACGTCACGAGCGTGCCCGCCGCCTCGACCGTCGCCGAGGCCGTCGTCGCGCACGTCCTCGCCAACGCCTTTCTGGAGAAATACGGCGGCGACAGCGTGGCCGAGATCACCGCCCGGTACGCGGCGCCGTGAGGCGCGCCGCGCGGTCCGGCCGGCGTCTCCGGGCGGGGTTCGTCACAGAGCGACGCGCTTGTAACGATACGGTTGCGCCTTTTAAGGTTGATCCTGCGGGATGCGACCTTTCAGTTTGGGTCGCGTTCTACCCGGACTCTCGTGTAGCCGCAGACGCTTTCGATTCAGGATCCTCGCCCCGTTATCCCGAAGATGCCGGACACCCGTACATCGGATGTGCCTGAGGCCGGGCCTGCCTCGCCGGCCCTGGACGGGCGGGATGCATCGGGCGCAGACCGCTTCCGGGCGTTGAGCGAGGCCGCCTTCGAGGCAATCGTGTTGAGCGAAGACGGCGTCATCTTCGACGCCAACCCGGCCGCCGTCGCGCTCTTCGGGTTCGAGGACGTGCAGGACCTGCAGGGCCGCCACGCCGCCGACCTCGTGGCGCCGGAGGACGCCGACCGCGTCCGCGCTTTCGTCCGGCACAACCATGCCGAGCCGTACGAGACCGTCGTCGTGCGGGCGGACGGGCGCCGCGTGCCCGTCGAGGTGCGCGGGCAGCCGCTCGCCTACCGGGGCCGCACGGCCCGCGTGACCGCCCTGCGAGACATCACCGAGCGCAAGCGGGTGGAGGAGGCGCTGCGGCGCGAGAAGGCCTTCGTGCAGTTCCTGCAGGAGGTCGCTGCGGCTGCCAACGAGGCCGCCACCATCGAGGACGTGTTCCAGTTCGCCCTGGACCGGATCTGCGCCTTCACCGGCTGGCCCGTGGGCCACGCCTACCTGACCGAGCGGAGGGAAGAGACCGTGCGCCTCGTCCCCTCCGGCTTCTGGCACGTCGAGCCCCACGAGCGCTTCGAGCGGTTCCGGAAGGTGACCGAGGAGGCCACGTTCGGACCCGGCGAGGGATTGCCGGGCCGGGTGCTGGACACTGGCCAGCCGGCCTGGGTGATCGACGTCACCGCAGACCCCCAGTTCACCCGGGCGGGCCTCGTGGAGCACCTCGGCGTGCGCGCCGGCTTTGCCTTCCCGATCCTCGTCGAAGACGCCGTCGAGGCGGTACTCGAGTTCTACGCCGAGGCCGCGACGCCGCCGGACGAGGCGCTGCTGGAGGCGATGAGCCACGTCGGGCACCAGCTGGGCCACGTCATCGACCGCAAGCGGGTGGCCGGGCGCCTGCGCGCGTCCGAGGAGCGCTACCGCACCCTCACCCAGAGCGCCGTCGTCGCCATCGTCACGGCCGACGCCGAGGGCCTCATCCTGGACTGGAACCGGCAGGCCGAGCACATTTTCGGGTACGCCCGCGAGGAGATCCTGGGCCGGTCCGTCGAGGTGATCATGCCGCGCCGCCACGTCGAGGCGCACCGGGCGGGGATGCGGCGGATGCGCGAGGGCGGCGCGCGCCACGTCATCGGCAGCACCGTCGAGCTGCACGGCGTCCGGCAGGGGGGCGAGGAGTTCCCGATCGAGCTGTCGCTCTCCGAATGGAAGGCCGGCGGGCGGACGTTCATCACCGCCTTCATCCAGGACATCACCGAGCGCAAGCGGACCGAGGAGGCGCTGCGCCGCAGCGAGGCCCAGAACCGCGCCATCCTCGACGCCCTGCCGGACGCCCTCACCCGCCTCGACGCCGACGGCACCTACCTCGAAGTGCGCCTGCCGCAAGGCTACGAGCCCGTGCGCGACCCCCGGGAGCTCGTCGGGCGGCGCATCGACGAGGTGCTCCCGCCTGCCCTCGCCGAGCGCGCCCTGCGCTGCATCCGCACGGCGCTCGACGACGACGCCGTGCAGACCTTCGAGTACGAGGTGGAGGTGCAGGGCGCGCG